>CAZVFM010000156.1:0-6651 GCA_964626095.1 uncultured Roseivirgaceae bacterium
TTTTCCCTTCTCTTTATCAAGATAGATAACTTCCTGATGTTTGTAGGGAATCACCAATACCGGTCCCGTCAGGGTTTGACTTCCAGACCATTTATCAGCGATTTCGCTTATAACAGATTCTGCCCGCATTTGTCGTTCTTCCATTAGGCTTTGTATCCATGCTGATGGAATAAGTAGGATAAGAACAAGGAATCCGATGGACAATAGTTTAATGGTGATTGATTCTTTCATCCATTGATTGAATCGTTCGAGGAGATTGAGTGGTTGATTTGTTTCCATAATTATTGTTATTTAAAAGTACTTTTATAATCAAAGTAAATGGATAAAAAATTTTAGTTTTTCTGCTGCTTTATCATTGCTTCTAAGGCATCAAGGTGTTGTTTAAATGCGTTTCTACCTTTCTCACTTGCTTTGTATTTGGTATTAGGCTTTCTGTTTACAAAAGCCTTTGATACGGTTACATACCGCTCTTTCTCAAGGGCTTTTAGGTTGGCGGCAAGATTGCCATCAGTCACATCCAATAGTTCTTTTAATGCATTAAAGTCGTAGAAATCATTTGCAACAAGCACTGACATGATTTGCAGTCGTACCCTGTGCTCCAGTATTTTGTCAAGTTTATCGAAAGGGTTTTTCATTTCTCGTGGCGATAATACATGACAGTTCCATAAACAATATGCATCAAGCCAAAACCGGTGGCCCAAAACAATAGTCCATAACCTGGCAACAAGGCGGCAAGTAAGCCAAGGCATATTTCTGTAAAACCCAGGTAACGTACTTCACCAAAAGTATATTGGCTTGCATTTACCAGGGATAGTCCGTAAAAAATAAGACAAGTCGGTGCTATAATGCCATAGTAACCTTGCATCATGAGGATGAGTATAAATAATCCTCCGCTAAGCAAAGGAATCAACATACTCAACTGCATTTGTTTGCTTGATTTCGACCATAGAGAATTTCCCGACTTTTTTGCTTTACGAAAGCTTAGGGCATAGGCTGTACTTATTGCGAGTAGTAACACTACAATGGCAATAGAGGCTAACTTAATAATTGTTGTTTCCGCACTCAGGGAATGAAATTCTAAGCCTGCAGGGATTCCTGGGTAATAAGTAATATAGTAGGCAGCGCTTGCCCCCAAGAGTGCATACACTCCGGCCAGAATCCCCGAAAAACCACTTAGTGATAAAAATTTTGAAGAACGCTCCATAACCGAGCGAATGGAGGCAATGTCTTGTTCGTAGTCTTGTAATGCTTTCATAGTCAAAAGTACTTTGTAATACAAAGTTAATAAAGGAAAACAATAGTACAAGAACTGGTAAGTTAAATAGTTTAGCTAATTAATTTGAGTTGGAACGGCATCTTATGCGCGACATTTCTGTTGATGTTTGCTATACCTGTTTTTATGAATGAACCTGGCTATTCTTACAATACTTTGGCTTAAATCATACTATTGTTTAGTTTAGGCAATGATTAAGTAGCTTTTTGTCCTTGCGTTTGTACTCAATAGAATGTAATATAAGTCTGATATCCGGTAAAATGAAGAGATGGTTGTTGTGCTTATTGGTTTGCTTTTCATTATCTCTTCAAGCACAAAGCATTCTTGATATAAAACTGGATAGTACAGCGCAAGGCAAATCACTGCTCAGTGTGATTAATGAAATACAACGCAAAGATTCGGTTAAATTCTTTTTCCTACCAGAATGGATTGAAACTATCTCATTTAATAGAGACTATGCCGGCCAAAGTCTAGCAGTAGCACTGGATGATCTTTTTCAGGATACTGAGCTCAGTTACTTTTTGATGTATCCAACTACTGTTGTCATTGTTAAAGACCCACAACATGCCATGCGCAGACAAAGCTTCATTGAAAGTGCAAGACAGCAACAGAAAAAGATTGTACAGCAAGTATTTGGCAACGCAAGTCTATCAAACAAGACAACAGTAGGTTTGAGTGGACAGCTGATTGATTTAAAAAGTCGTGAGCCTTTGCCCGGTGCAAGTATTCAGGTGAGCGATTCACCTCTGGGAACAACCACAGATGAGAATGGTAACTACAATTTGTTGCTCAATGTTGGTTCCCATGTATTGAGCTTTGGATTTGTTGAATACGAAAATGTAATCGTTGACCTCCTGATTTACGAGGATGCCGAACTTCATCTTGAAATGGAAAAGGTTCCCATTTTGCTTGATGAAGTACTGATACAATACCAGGCGGCAAAAGAGATCACTACAAGTAGGATTGGCCAGAGCCAGCTGATAATGCGCGAAATCAAACGTGCCCCTGCATTTCTGGGTGAGCCTGATCTGATCAAACAGGTGCAAACTTTGCCGGGAGTTACCACAGTTGGTGAGGCAGCTGCCG
The DNA here is from genome assembly GCA_964626095.1 of uncultured Roseivirgaceae bacterium. GTDB lineage: Bacteria > Bacteroidota > Bacteroidia > Cytophagales > Cyclobacteriaceae > DAOLDI01. The sequence goes on from CAZVFM010000156.1 coordinate 2,360, forward strand.
GATTTAATGTACGTGGCGGCAGTGTTGATCAGAACCTGATACTCTTTGATGGTTTGCCGTTATTCAATAGTTCGCACGTATTTGGTTTTCTCTCTGCATTTAACTCAGATGCCATTCGTGATGTATCCTTTTATCGGGGTGGAATTCCTGCTGAATATGGTGGCCGTGTATCTTCCGTGCTCGACATTCACTCCCGGGATGGTGATTTTGAGCAATGGCATTTAAAGGCTGGTATTGGTATGGTCACAAACAATATCATGATTGATGGTCCGCTCCGCAAAGACAAAACTTCCATAGCAGCATCATTTAGGTCAACTTATTCTAACTGGTTACTCAATTCTTTGCGTACCAATTACATTGATTTGCGTAACAGTTCGGTTTTCTTTTATGATGGCACATTGAAACTCAGTCACATATTCAACGACCAAACAAGGCTTGCGCTTTCTTCTTATTCAAGTAAGGATAGTTTTCGTCTGCTAGGTGATTCTACTTATCATTGGGATAACCTGCAGGGTTCAGCCAGACTTGATCATCAGTTCTCGCCCAAGCTGAGTTCTGAATTTGTGCTTGGAAGAAGTGTTTACGGTTACAGTGTAGAAAATAGTAATGAACTTACCTCATCAGAACTTTCTTACCGCATCGCTACAACGCTTTTAAAAGCCGGGTTCAATTACCAACACGGACTTCATAAATTCAATTTTGGTGGGCAAATAACACACTATCTACTTAATCCCGGAACACTTAAGCCAACATCAAGCGAATCGAACGCAAGGTCTTTTGCTTTGGATAATCAATATTCAATTGAGAATGCCATCTACTTTGCAGATGACTGGTCATACAATGAACATTTTTTTGTAGAAGCGGGCATCCGAATTCCGCTGTTTACTTCTTTTGGTCCGGCCTCAGTAAATATTTACCAGGAAGGAGCAGCAAGAGAAGTAATCAATATTACTGACACGCTACAATTTAAGCGCGGAGAAGCGATCAAAACCTACTTAGGAGTGGAACCGAGGTTGTCTTTGCGCTGGATGACAGGTCCTACGGCCTCAGTCAAGTTAGGTTATAACCGGATGTATCAATTCATTCACCTGGTGAGTAATACAACTGCCGTTACACCGGTAGACATTTGGCAACCAAGTGGATATTATTTTAAACCTCAAAGGGCTGATCAGATTTCACTTGGATTTTTTAAGGATTTATTTGAAAAGGCGTATGGAAGTTCAATAGAAGCATTTTATAAAGACATTGATAATGTTCTTGATTTTAAAGATGGCGCCCAACTAATTTTAAATGAACAACTTGAAGCAGATTTACTTCAGGGCAAGGCATATTCATACGGAATTGAGACCTTTCTTTCAAAAAACACCGGAAGATTAACAGGTAATTTGAACTATACTTACTCGCGTGCTTTCCGGAGAATTGAAGGGGCCAGTAGTTTTGAATCCATAAATAATGGCAAACGCTATCCGGCAAACTTTGATCAGCCGCATATTTTAAACTTGACATGGAAATACAGTTTATCCCGGAGGCATTTCTTCACGGGAAGTTTCACCTACCATACCGGGCGACCGGTTACTATTCCTATTTCACTTTTTTCGTTGGAGAATACAAGCTATGCCTATTTCTCTGAGCGCAATCAATACCGCATACCAGACTACCACAGGCTTGATCTTGCGCTGGTAATTGAAGGCAATCACAAACGCAGGAAATGGATGGAGGGTACCTGGGTATTTTCAGTTTATAATGTATACGGACGTGAAAATCCTTACACCGTTTTCTTTAAAAGTTCTGGCACCGGGATTCCGGTACCTTATCAGCTTTCCATTATTGGAACTGTTTTTCCTTCTGTCAGTTATAATTTTAAAATCTGATGAAAGCGCGCAAATATTTTCAAGCCATTAAGTTCCTCTTGCTTTTCGTCTTGATGAACGCTTGTGTTGAACGAATTGAATTTGACCTTCCGTCAGCACATTCTCAAATTGTTATTGAGGGTATGATACATGATGGTCCTGGACCCTATACGGTTAAAATATCAAGCGCCATGGCATTGGATGCGCAATCAACCATTCGCAGACCTGTTGAGCATGCCATTGTTCAACTTTTTGATGACGAAGGCAATGTTGAAAGTTTTACAGAAAGTAGTCCGGGCAATTATATTACTGCCGGTCATATTCAAGGATTAGTTGGCCATGCTTATCACATCCGCGTACAAACTTTAGATGGAACCATTTATGAATCGGAACCGGAAATGATTTATCCGGTGGGGGAGATTGAAGATATTAGGTATGAGTTTGAAGCCAGAACCATTGTAGAAAGTTATGGAGAGATACGTGCCGATGTATTCAATATTTATGTTGATGCCAATGCCGGAATTGGAAGGGAAAATTATGTCAGGTGGAAATTTACAGGAACCTATAAAGTGGAGACCTATCCGAAATTTCGTATGACCCATACACCTCCCTATTCTCCATATAAAAACCCGCCACCTTGCAGCGGCTACATTGTAGTTGAGTTTGTGCCGGGAGGTAAGCTTGAAAAAATTGCTGACTGCACTTGTTGTGTCTGTTGGGCAAACCATTTTGAACCTTTGCCGCAACTTTCAGATACCCAGTTAATCGAAGCTAATCAATTCAAGAATATTAAAGTCGGAGAGGTGTCGATCAACAATGTAAATTTTTATGATAAATACATGGTAGAAGTAGAGCAAATGAGTCTTTCAAGGAGCTCATTTCAGTTTTTTAAACTGGCAAGAGAACAGAAAGCAGGCGCTTCCAACTTATTCCAGGCGCCAGCAGGAGAAATCAGGGGAAACTTAAGATCAATGAACTCAGATGATGTGGTTATTGGTTTGTTTTGGGCAAGCTCAATACATAAGCGAGAAATGTTTATTTATCCCGAAGATGTGCCTTACCGGCTCACTCCAATGCCTATGATTACCGATCCATGCTACGATTATTTTCCTGATAGTTTTACAGAACAACCTGATCATTGGGAATGAAACACTGCTTCTTGATTTGCTTATTTCTCTGCATTGCAGGCCATGATGGATTTTCCCAATCGGATGCAGCAGTATTGATGCTTAGTAAAAAATTTAATGACTACCATACTTCAGAAGGAAAAACCAAGCTACTGCTGGTTTTGAATCAAAATAAATTTTCAGCTGGTGATACTATTTGGTTCAAATGTTATATCCTGAATAATGATTTAAGTCCAGTGTTGGGAAAGCAATGGGTTGAACTTAACCTGGTCGATGCAAATGCTGTCTCAAAACTTAGTATGGGTATGCGCATAGACAACGGCATTGGATACAATCAACTGTACATCCCTGATACACTTGCTGCGGGATTTTACCTATTGGCAGCTCAAAGCAGCAATACGAATAATTCAGATCACGGATTGATTTATAAAAAGGAAATAGAGGTTGTTAAGCAATATGCTTTGATGCCATTTAATGACACTGTTGTAAAGGTATTTCCAGAGGGTGGACATTTGATAGCTACTGTTCAAAACAAAGTAATTATTCGAAGCAGACAATCAGGTGATACCTTAAGAATAGTAAATGCGGAAGGGCAGGAGCTAGCGCAGGCAATTACTGACTCGAACAACTTGGCCGCTTTGTTTTTAACCCCAACTAAAAATACTCAATACTTTTTTCGAATAAACGATGAAGCGAATCTGCAGTTACTTCCTGCAACAAAAGATAAGACTTACAGTTTACAAGTAGAACCTTCACAAAATAAAGGAGAGCCGGTGAATGTGAATATCCACTCAACACCGGTCGATGGACAGCGTGATGAAGAACTTATCCTCGTCTTAAGTGCAAGGCATAGGATTTACCATATCCAAAGCTTTATTCAAGCCCCCTCTAATTCTGTCTCGTTTCAATTGCCACAGCAGAATTTACCTGAGGGAATCGTCAAGGTATCCTTGCTTCGTCCCAATGGGGAGTTAGTTTCCAGCCGTGATTTTTATAGTCCCGGTAATGATCAGGTTATAGCTGATATTCAAACGGAAAAGATAGATTTTCAAACCAGGGAAAAAGTGAACCTGGAGATATCCATAAAGAATAGCAATGGGGAGCCCATATCAGCGGAGTTTTCAATTAAGGTGCTCAACGGAAACCTGTTTAAACCTGAGATAGAAAATACACTTTCAGACGAATTGCATATGCTGTCTTATCTTCAAGATAGATTTATTATAAACAAGTCAGCTCCTGATTGGTTCGGGCAGCTCGATTATTTTATGATTACCGCCACGCTTCCTGAGCCATGGGAAGAAATTCTTTCACCCGA
>CAZVFM010000157.1:0-6631 GCA_964626095.1 uncultured Roseivirgaceae bacterium
GAAATTAAATCAGGTCCGCTATCAATTTACATCTATTCAATGAACGTTTTGATCTGCAATTGCAAATCAACAGGGGTTGGCTAAACCCAGGGTTCAGCAAGTCTGAAGCCCATCCCCAAAAAGGGATTGCAAAGGTAATCGAGGAATCGGGTTAATACAATATTCCTGTAAATATTTTAGGACTTTATTGAAAGGGTACTGGTAATCAAAATGTTCCAAAATAATTAACAGGCCTGTTAATTATTTCTAATAAGCGTTTGCGCTCTATTCGGCCCATAAGAGATCAAAGTAATGGGTACTTGAAGTTGAGCTTCAAGGTACTCCACATAATGTTTAAGTTCAACTGGAAAGGACGAATCTGAGAGGTTCTCAATATTTGTATTCCATCCTTTCATCACATGGTAGACCGGCTCTACTATTACTTCGGTAAGATTATACGGCAATTGATCGGTTACCTGACCGTCAGGTAGCTTATAGTGTGTACAAATTTTGATCAAAGGAAAAACACTTAATACATCTGACTTCATCATAAATAGTTGGGTAACCCCATTGATCATAATGGCATACTTTAATGATGGTAGATCAATCCATCCACACCTGCGGGGCCTGCCAGTTGTAGAACCAAATTCATTGCCAGCCTTTCTCATCAATTCTCCTTCTTCATTTAACAGTTCTGTTGGAAAGGGGCCTCCACCCACGCGTGTGCTGTAGGCTTTAAATATTCCATACACCTCACCAATATTTGAAGGGGCTATTCCTAAACCTGTGCATGCACCTGCAGAAATAGTATTGGAGCTGGTAACAAAAGGATAGCTGCCAAAGTCGACATCAAGCAAAGAACCTTGAGCGCCTTCTGCCAAAATTTTAAAACCGGCATTCAGTTCACTGTTGAGAAAATACTCACTGTCAATAAATTTAAATGATAGCAAAAATTCCACCGCATCAAAAAACTCTTTCTCTAACTCTTCCCAGTTGTAAGTGATATCAAATCTTTCAAGAATGTTAAAGTGGATTGTTGTTAGCTTTTTAAACTTCTCATTGAAATTCGGGAGCAGGATATCTCCAACGCGCAATCCTTGCCTACCAATTTTGTCTGAATACGTTGGGCCAATACCTTTAAGTGTTGATCCTATTTTCTGTTCACCTTTTGCTGTTTCGTATGCCTGATCAAGCAGGCGATGGGTAGGAATTATAAGTTGCGCTTTATTGGAAATAAATAAATTATGATTTGGGTCTATCCCATGTTTTGCCAAAGAATCAATTTCTTTTCTGAAAACAATTGGATCTAGTACAACACCATTACCAATAACATTCCTGGTTGTTTTTCTAAAGATCCCTGAAGGTATTTGATGTAATACTTGTTTAATGCCATCAAACTCTAGTGTATGTCCTGCATTTGGCCCCCCCTGAAATCTGGCCACGACATCATACTTTGGTGCTATATAGTCTACAATTTTTCCTTTACCCTCATCTCCCCATTGCAGGCCTAAAAGAACATCCACCTTCATAATTGTTAAATTTTAAAATTATTGTTTGATTTTCTAACTAAGAATTCGCGATAAGCTGAAGTGCTGCTTCTTCAGAATCCACAATCTGAAAAATAGCATTCAATTTGGTAATGATTAAAAGTTTCTGAACATTTTCTGAAGGTTTCATTAAAAACACCTCACCTCCTTTATTTCGAAATTTTGTGAGAATGGTAATTAGCACGCCTATACCACTACTGTTAATGTATCTTAGATCGGAAATGTCAATCAAGCAATACTTTAAGCCCTGACTGATGGCATCGTTGGCTTTTTCAACCAGGCTAAGTCCGGAGTCTTCGCCAATAAGATCGCCTGAAATATTTATGTGAAATATTTGATCTTTACCTTCTGCTGTAAATTTCATGTTAAATTGGTTAATAGGTGTAAAGCATCCTCAAACTTTATTCTCGCAATTCTCTTTATTACAGGCCGCATATAGAATAAGTGAATGATGTATGACATTAAAATTAAGTATCTCTCCAACGGTATTTTGAATGGTTTGAATTCTTGGGTCACAAAATTCCAGTACTTTATGGCAATCAGTACAAATAAGGTGGTCATGCTGTTTGTAGCCATAGCTCCTTTCGTATTGGGCCATATTTTTTCCGAACTGGTGTTTACTAACCAAGTCGCATTCGACCAGCAGATCAAGTGTATTATATACCGTAGCTCTGCTTACGCGGTAATTTTTATTTTTCATGTTGATGTAGAGCGATTCCACATCAAAATGCCCGACTCTAGAGTAAATCTCTTCAAGAATGGCATATCGTTCAGGGGTTTTTCTCAGGCTTTTATTTTCTAAAAAAGCTGTGAAAATTTTTTTTACTTCCTCAAAAACCGGTGTGTTTAATGACATAACCTAGCAGCCGACAAATATACTATTTAGATACAATGTTAAAAGAAGATCAGGATATGTCGTGCGAATCAAATCTGACAACCTTATAAACACCCTCAACTTTTTTCAGTTTTCCCATCAGTTCTTCCAGATGTCGTGTATCATTAACATAAAGCATGATTTCTCCATCAAAAATACCGTTATCGGTATGAATGGACATAGAGCGCATATTCACCTTTAATTCCTCAGAGATGATTTTTGATACATCGTTTATCAATCCCACCCGGTCGGTACCTTTTATTTTCAAACCTGTTAAGAAAGCAATTTCGTGCTGAGATGTCCATTTTGACTTTACTACCCTATGCCCATGTTTTGCCAGAAGCTCGGGTGCATTGGGACAGTTTGTTCTATGTATTTTAATGCCCTCATCCACCGTAACAAAACCAAATACATCATCTCCAGGTATCGGGGTACAGCATTTGGCCAATTTGTACTCCACAATATCCATGTCTTCACCAATAAGCAATACATCTTCATACCTTCCTCTTGCTTTAGATATCTCCACTTCAAAATCTTTTAATTCATGGACTTTAGCATTGGATTTTGGGCGAAGTGCTTTTGTATTTATACTTTCTTTAAACCTTTTTAAATCATTTAATGAAATTACACCTTTGCCGATGCGATAGTGCAAATCAAATTGACTGGCTACATCGAAAAACAACCTTAACTGATCCTGTGTAGTGCTATTATCATCAATTTTCAATTGTCGCAGTTTCCTTAGTAGAACATCTCTTCCTTCTTCGGCAATAATTCTTTTATCTTCTTTTAGTCCCTCTTTAATTTTTGATTTTGCTTTAGAGCTGACAACAAATCGCAGCCAGTCTTCCTTAGGTCTTTGCTTGGCAGAGGTAAGTACTTCAATCTGGTCTCCATTTTTCAAAACATAATTTAAGGGCACCAGCTTTGAGTTTACTTTCGCCCCTATACAACGTGCACCAATTTCTGTATGGATATCAAAAGCAAAATCAAGTGCAGTAGAGCCCCTAGGTAAGGTTTTCAATTCTCCGCGTGGTGTAAATACAAATACTTCGTCTGAAAAAAGATTGCTTTTAAAATCATCAACAAATTCAAGTGCTGAGTAATCGTTCTTCTCCAACATATCCCTTACGCGATTGATCCAAAGCTCTAACTGGTGCTCTTGTATAGCTCCATCTTTATCCTTGTACTTCCAATGGGCCGCGTACCCCTTTTCGGCAATTTCGTCCATTCGCCTTGACCTTATTTGCACCTCGACCCATTGGCCATTCTTCGCCATCACCGTGGTGTGCAAAGATTCATATCCATTGGATTTGGGCGTGCTGATCCAATCTCTTAAGCGATCGGGGTTGGGGGTATAGAAATCGGTAACGATGGAATATACTTGCCAACAAATGGGCTTTTCGTTTTCAATCGGGGTATCCACAATAATTCTTATTGCGAAAAGATCGTACACCTCTTCGAAGGGTATGTTTTGAGTACGCATTTTATTCCAAATGGAATAAATTGACTTTGGCCTTCCCTTTATTTCATAATCAGCCTTAAGCTTGTTCAACTCATCTGTAATGGGCGTCATGAATTGGCGTATAAACTTAGCCCTGGCTGCTTTTGATTCATCAATTTTTGATGTGATGTTAGTAAAGGCTTCCTTGTCAGTAAACCTCAGGTACAAATCTTCCAGCTCAGATTTTATTGCGTATAAACCCAGACGATGTGCAAGTGGTGCGTACAAATAAATTGTTTCCGAAGCAATCTTTAGCTGCTTGTTGCGCGGCATACTCTCCAGGGTACGCATGTTGTGTAGTCTGTCTGCAAGTTTGATTAGAATTACTCTTACATCTTCGGAAAGCGTAAAAAGCATTTTCCTGAAATTCTCAGCTTGCTGAGAGGTGCCGTATTCGAATACTCCAGAAATTTTGGTAAGTCCGTCTATTATCTTCGTTACCTTCTTACCAAAATGTCTTTTAACATCATCTAATTGAATCTCCGTATCTTCAACTACATCGTGCAATAGAGCGGCAATCACGCTGGTTGTACCCAGACCAATCTCTTCAACGCATATTTGAGCTACAGAGAGCGGATGAAAAATATAAGGTTCTCCAGATTTCCTCCTCATGTCACGATGCGCATCCATCGACATGGTAAAGGCCTTTTTAATAATTTTTGCATCACCGTCCTTAAGCACGGGCTTGGCTTTGCGCAGCAGCCTTCTGTACCTTCTTATTAATTCCTGCTTTTCTTTATCGGCATCAACCACCATCATATTCACAATATATTCTACTTATTTCAGATAAAGGGAAAAATTACATCTTGTATATTTCTACTTCTAGAATAATATATAAATTTGCGTTCCATTTAAAGAAAAGGCCTCATTTAAGCCCAGATTTAAAGGATTACAATTTCACAATTGTGTTACAGATGGTCTCAAATCATATTAAATGATTTAATTCCATTAAGTTAACCAAGAAGTAGCTTTTTATCATCTCAAAAGGGAGATGTTGAGTAAAGCAACTTCCAACGAAGCGGATGTGGCGAAATTGGCAGACGCACTAGACTTAGGATCTAGCGGGGCGACCCATGGGGGTTCGAGTCCCTCCATCCGCACTAATTTTTGAACCCTCGATCTTGCCGGTTAACTCCGGGATTGAGGGTTCTTGATTTTCAAAATACACTCAAAAATACATCACCTTGGACATCACACTTAACAAAAAAAGTACCACTGAAGGTCTTATTAAAATTAGTTTAAAGGAAACGGATTACCAACCTAAAGTCGAGGAAAAAGTTAAAGATTACGCACGTAAAGCTAATATCAAAGGGTTCAGACCCGGCAAAGTTCCCAACAGCGTAATTAAAAGAATGTATGGTAAATCCATCCTCGTTGATGAAATCAACAGTTTGCTTTCGCAGTCGCTTTCCAGCTATATCAAAGATAATAACATCAGGTTATTGGGCGACCCCCTGCCCGATATGGAAAAAAGTAGTCGTATAGATTGGGAGAATCAAAAAGACTTTGAGTTTGAATACCAAGTAGGTTTTGTTGATGATTTCAAATTTGAACTATCTGAAAAAGTTAAAATCAATCGATATGTAATTGATGTTGATAAAAAAGTGCTTGATGATACACTCAATGACGTTAGGAAACAGTTTGGTGAAGTGAGTCATCCGGATACCAGTGAGGCAGGAGATGTTTTAGAGGGTACCTTAAGTAATGAAGACGGAAGTTGGACCAAAGACGTAAGCATTGCCACAGAAAAAATAGAAAAGAAAGAGCACAAGAAATTCATCGGGCTGAAGAAGGAGGATCGGATAAGCTTCGAGATTCAAAAAGCATTTACTGATGAATACCAAATTGCACAGCTCATTGATCTGAGTATTGATAAAGCCAAATCGGCCAAAGGCACCTATACGCTTGAGGTCAAGAACATTAGCCGTACCAGTTCTGCTGAGGTAAATAGCGAACTTTTTGATAAGGTATTTGGCAAAGATTCGGTTAAGACTGAAGAAGAATTTCTGAATAAGATTAAAGAAACCATTGAAGGTAATTACAATCGTGAAAGTGAATATTTATTAGATCGAGACATCAAACAATACTATATCAAAAACACAAAACTGGAACTTCCGGAGGCCTTTCTCAAGTCGTGGTTGAAACGTACCGGTGAAGGAAAGATTACAGATGAAGTTCTTGAAAAGGAATTCGATGATTACAAGAAAGGAGTGATCTGGGATCTGGTAAGAAGCAAAATGGCTGAAGATAACAAGATCGATATCGCTCAAGAAGAAGTTCGCTCAAAAGCCAAAGAAATGATTGCTGCCCAATTTGGCGGGCCCGCAATTATTCAACAACTGGGTGATAAAATGGATGCCATAGCCGAGAATTACCTTTCAGGAGAGAATGGGGAAAACTATATGCGCATTTATAATCAGTTGCGCAGTGAAAAGATCGTAGCCCTTATCAAGGAAAAAATCAGCATATCCGATAAAAAAATTGGCCTGGAGGAATTCAAGAAATTGGCTCAGAACTAAATCTAATTTAATTAAGTTTTACAAGAGCCCTGGAAATAATCCGGGGCTTTTTAGTGAATATCAAAATCTTTCATAAAATTGGATCAAAACAAAAGATACTATGGATGTTAATAATGATTTCAGAAAATATGCAGTCCACCATCTCGGAATGAGTGGCAACACTGTGGACAGCTACTCAAACAAAATTCAGGACATGACTCAGTACGTTATT
>CAZVFM010000158.1:0-6617 GCA_964626095.1 uncultured Roseivirgaceae bacterium
TGGGACTCTTATGAATACTATTATTATGATCCGGAATACAGTTGGCGTGAGCGAGATAATCCTTGCCATGTCTCATACTATACCAACTCACGTAGAGTCACAAAAAATATACTTGCGTCTGATCTTGGTATAATTGCTAAACGTGGTGAAGAAGGCAGGCTTCAAGTCTTTATCACGGATATTCGCAATACCCAACCCATAAGCAATGTAGCGATTGAAGTATTTAATTATCAGCAACAGGTAATTTCAAGGGCTACAACAAATCATGAAGGTAATGCAAATTTCACTTTGCCTGAGAAGCCATTTGTATTGGTTGCAAGTCAAGGTTTACAGCGAGGGTACCTTCGTTTAGACGAAGGCTCCTCTTTGTCATTAAGTGCTTTTGATGTTTCCGGTGAAAAAATCCATAAGGGAATAAAAGGACTAATCTATGGAGAGCGCGGTGTATGGCGACCTGGTGATTCTTTGCATCTGAGTTTTATGTTGGAGGATAAGAACAAAATTCTGCCAACTAATCATCCGGTGGTATTTGAATTAAGTAATCCTCAAGGTCAGGTGGTCGACAGGCAAGTGCGCAATACTTCTGTAAATGGGATTTACTACTTCGGTACTTCAACCGAGCCCGATGCAATTACCGGCAACTATTTAACAAAAGTAAAAGTAGGTGGAACAGAATTTAATCAGACTATAAAAATTGAAACAGTAAAGCCAAACCGGTTAAAAATTAATCTTGACCTGGATACTGATAAGATAAGAGCCGGTAAAGATAACCTGAAAGGCAATTTGAACGTGCGTTGGTTACACGGTGCCCCGGCAAGAAACCTAAAGGCAGAGTTTGATGTAATACTCAGTAAGTCAAATACAGGGTTTAAATCATACAGTGAATATATTTTTGAAGATCCAGCGCTTGATTTTTATAGCGAAGCCATTCCCATAATCGATCAACAACTGGATGCAGAAGGCAATGCCAGAATTGTTTCAACACTTGAAAGTGAGTGGTCAGCTCCGGGCGTGCTCAATGCAACCTTCAGAGGAAAAGTTTTTGAAGAGAGCGGTGACTTTAGCGTAGACAGGTTTACGATTCCTTTTTATTCTCACAACGCTTATGTGGGTATTCGCACGCCAAAGGGTGATAAAGCGAGAGGCATGTTACTTACCGATACTTTACACCGAGTAGACATAGTACGTGTTGATGCTGACGGTAAAGCGGTTGGGAGTAATCAAGTAGAAGTTGAATTATACAAACTGGAATGGAGATGGTGGTGGGAGAGCACAGGAAATGACCTGGCAAACTATGTGGCAAGTAATTATAACCGCCCAATTCTAAAAGCAAAGGTTCCATTAAATAAAGGACAAGGCAATTGGAATTTCCGGATTGATTATCCAGAATGGGGAAGATACTTTGTTCGTGTTTGTGATCCTGAATCAGGACATTGTACAGGTAAAATAATTTTTGTTGACTGGCCCGGTTGGGCAGGCAGGGCACAAAGAGAAGGCGCTGGTGGCGCAACAATGCTCATGTTTACTTCCGATAAACCAACTTACGAGGTGGGTGAAGAAGTGAAATTACAAATACCAGGCAGTGCGGTTGGGCGAGCATTGGTTAGTGTTGAAAACGGAAGTAAAGTGGTGAATAGTTGGTGGGTGCCTACACAAGCCGGGGAAACACTTTTTGAATTTAAAGTTACGCCTGAAATGGCACCTAATGTTTTTGTAAATGTAAGTCTCTTGCAAGAGCATGCCCAAACAATTAATGATTTACCCATACGCCTCTATGGAATTATTCCCATAACTATTGAGAACCCTGAAACTCATTTGCATCCGGAGATAAAAATGCCTGCTCAAATTGAGCCCGGTAAAGAAGTAGTGATTAAAGTCTCAGAAGCTGGTAAACGCAAGATGAGTTATACTATTGCCGTGGTTGACGAAGGATTACTGGACCTTACACGATTTAAAACCCCAGATCCCTGGAAGAAATTCTATGCAAGGGAAGCGTTGGGTGTGCGCACCTGGGATATGTACGATAATGTAATAGGTGCTTATGGTGCCAAGTTAGAGCGCTTGCTTGCCATTGGTGGTGATGAGGCTTTAATGATGGCAAAAGAAAGTGATGCTCGTGCACAACGTTTTAAACCCGTAGTAAAATTTATGGGTCCTTTCACTTTAGAAAAAGGCAAGACGAATGAGCACAAATTCATTATGCCGCAATATGTAGGCAGTGTAAAAACTATGTTGGTAGCATCAAACGAAGGAGCGTATGGTAGTGCAGAACAGGTAACTCCTGTACGTCAGCCTTTAATGGTCTTAGGTACTTTGCCGCGCGTGCTGGGTCCGGAAGAAAAACTGAAACTTCCTGTAACAATATTTTCAAGTGAAGCTTCAATTAAAGAGGCAAAAATAGAAGTAAAGGTTAGCGGCCCACTTGGTTTGCAAGGCAATGCCAGCAGGCAAGTTAATTTTGCCGGTAAGTCTGATCAAACCGTTGACTTTGATTTGGAAGTAGCTTCACAAACCGGAATAGCCAAGGTCACTATCATGGCAAGTTCGGGAGCATACAAAGCGCAACATGAAATTGAAATCGAAGTGCGTAACCCCAACTTACCCAGCACTCAAATTTTTGATACGGTATTAGAATCAGGTAAATCATGGGATGCAGAGCTTAAGGCATTTGGTTTGACGGGCAGCAACAGTGCAGTACTTGAAGTGTCAAGCATTCCGCCCATCAATCTTGATACGCGCATGCGATATCTTTTGGCTTACCCTCACGGGTGTATTGAGCAAACAACTTCAGCGGCTTTCCCGCAATTATATATTTCAGGAGTAAGAAATTTATCTGAAGGAGAGAGTAAAAAGATGCAAGACAATGTAAAGATTGCTATCAGTAAACTTGTCAATTTACAAACCCGTGATGGAGGCTTTGGCTACTGGCCGGGTGCTGAACAAGCGGATAGCTGGAGCAGTACTTACGCAGGCCACTTCCTTATTGAGGCAGAGAATAAGGGGTTTGTAGTCCCTGAAGATGTGATCAAAAAATGGAAACGATTTCAAAAGAATAAAACTTCTGAATGGAGACGGAACAATCAATACTACAACAGTGATTTGCAACAAGCCTATCGTTTGTATGCATTGGCATTGGCTGGGTCTCCTGAAAACGCAGCGATGAACAGGCTAAGAGAAAGTAATGATCTTAATGAACAGGCAGCTTGGATGTTAGCAGCTGCTTATGCCAGGCTTGGTCAAAAAGAAGCGGCCAAACAATTGATTACTAAGCTGAGCACACAAGTTAAAGAATATACAGATATGGGATATACTTATGGCTCTGCTATGCGTGATAAGGCATTTATTCTTGAAACACTAACCTTGCTTGATGAGCGAACTAAAGCATTCGAATTATTAAAGGAAATTTCAAATGCCCTGAGTCATGAAAATTACTGGATGAGTACACAGACTACCGCTTTTTGCTTAAAAGCTGTTGCCTCTTTTGCATCGACTACCGAGCGCAATGATGAATTAGTATTTACCTATTCTTTGGGTGGTACTAAAACTAAGGAAGCCAGCACAAAACTTTCAATGGCACAAGTAAATTTGACTATTGATGATAATTCTGCACAAGCGCTGAGGTTGAACAATACATCAAAGGGCCTGGTTTTCGCAAGGTTAATGATTACCGGCACCCCTGCTCGAGGTGAAGAAGTAGAAACTGAACGCAACCTACGAATGCAGGTAAGTTATACCGATCTGACAGGAAACAGTATTGATGTAGGAAACATAACACAAGGCAAAAGTTTTATGGCTGAAGTAACTGTAGCCCATTTAGGTTTAGGATTTGAATATAAAAATCTTGCCCTAAGCCAGATTTTTCCTTCAGGCTGGGAAATAAGTAATACAAGAATGGATGATGCTCCTGCCGGTATGTCGGGAGATGCATTCACCTATCAAGATATACGCGATGACAGGGTATTTACTTATTTTGATTTAAAACCTAACCAACGAAAAACATTTAAAGTCTTATTAACTGCCACATACGTAGGCAGCTATTATTTACCCGGCCCCAGTTGTGAAGCAATGTATGACAACAATATACAGACGAAGAAAATGGGTATGCAGGTGAATGTAATTAAGGAAATTATACAATAGATTGGTTAGTATGATGGGCAAAGACATGAAATGGGAATTCATTGAAAGATGATGGAGAAAAACCTTAAACGATATTTTAAAATAAAGTACATGATACCGGCATTTATATCATGTGGTTTAATAATTGGGTATACGTTTTCGCTTCCATCAACTTTGTTTACTGAACCCTATGCTACTGTACTTTTAGACAAATCGGGGGAGTTATTAGGTGCAAGGATTGCTTCTGATGAGCAGTGGCGATTTCCTGAAATTGAACAAATTCCTGAAAAATTTGAAAAATCACTCTTGCTTTATGAAGACAAGTACTTCTATGCACACCCCGGCATTAATCCTTTTGCAATTGCACGTGCAACACAACAAAACATAAAAGCAGGAAAAGTGGTAAGTGGAGGCAGCACTATCAGCATGCAGCTAATTCGATTGTACCGCAAAAACAAATCACGGAATATTCTTCAGAAGATAATAGAGGGTATGTTGGCCACCAGGTTAGAGATAAAGTATTCTAAAAAAGAAATTCTTTTGCTTTATGCTTCACATGCACCTTTTGGTGGCAATGTAGTTGGACTTGATGCTGCTTGTTGGCGATATTTTGGTCGAGCTGCAGATGAACTTTCCTGGGCTGAGGCTGCTTTGCTAGCCGTTTTACCAAACAATCCTTCGTTAATGCATCCCGGAAAGAACAGGATACTATTAAAGGAAAAGCGTGATAGGCTATTAAGTAGACTATATCAAAAGGGTTTATTTGATAGTTTAAGTTGGCAACTGGCAACAGACGAACCTCTTCCGGATAAACCTTTGCCATTACCCGATTTTTCCCCGCACCTGATGAACCGTGCGATCAAAGAAGGTTTTGCACAACAGAATATTCATTCTACTGTAGACTTGCATTTGCAGAAGGTAGTTGATCGTTTGCTGCATCAGCAACATATTAAATTAAAAGAGAATGAAATCTGGAACATGGCTGCAATTGTTTTAGAAACCTCTACAGGCAATGTACTCGCCTATGTAGGCAATGCCAACGATGCCGGGGCAGCACATGATAACCAGGTAGATGTAATTGATGCGGCACGAAGTACCGGAAGCATATTGAAACCATTTTTATTTGCTGCTATGCTTGAGGAGGGGATGATATTACCAGGATCATTATTGCCTGATGTCCCCACAGTAATCAATGGGTTTGCACCAAAGAATTTTTCTAAACAATACGATGGAGTTGTTCCTGCACAAAAAGCTTTGATTCGTTCTTTGAATGTGCCTGCTGTGCACATGCTTAAAGATTATCGTTACGAACGGTTTCATTATCTTTTAAACAAAATGGGGATGCGAACACTACAAAATAATCCGGATCATTACGGATTATCCCTCATTTTAGGAGGAGCAGAAACAAAGCTTTGGGAACTTAGTGGTATGTACGCAAGTATGGGACGAGTATTATTGAATTACTTTGAAAGACCTGGAAGTCGCAAATATTCAGATGCAGACTATAAGGTGCCAGTATGGGTTAATTCCCAAGATAATATTAAGATGAATGGGAATAGACTTACAGGTTTACTTAGCGCCTCTTCAATTTACCAAACATTTGAGGCACTCACTGAAGTAAATCGTCCCGATCAAGAAAGTGGATGGAAAAATTTCAGTAGCTCACAACGTATTGCATGGAAAACCGGAACAAGTTATGGCTACAGAGATGCCTGGGCTGTTGGCATTAACCCTGCTTACGTAGTTGCTGTTTGGGCTGGAAATGCCAATGGAGAAGGTAGACCGGGATTAACAGGTGCAGAAGCGGCAGCTCCGTTGTTGTTTGATATTTTTTCAGTATTACCAAATGCCAGCACTTGGTTTAGTCCACCATATGCTGAGATGAAGGAAGCAAAAATATGTACACATAGTGGGCAATTGGCAGGACCCTATTGTTCTTCTATTCAAGATCAATGGTTAAGTGAGCAAGGGCTGGGTTCTAAAGTATGCAGCTATCATCGCATGATTCACTTGAGCAAAGATGAGCGTTACCAATTGAATGCAGCTTGCGAAAATACTGATGAAATTAAAAGTACAGCATGGTTTTTATTGCCTCCGGTACAAGAATATTATTATAAATCCAGAAACGTTAATTATAAATCAGCTCCACCGTTCAGGGAGGATTGTGTAGCGCATTTAGGTGTACCATTAATGGATATTGTATATCCACGAAATGCTTCCCGTGTATTTATTCCACGACAATTAGACGGTTCATTGGGTGGCGTTATTTTTCAAGTTGCCCATAGTAACAAACAACATAAGGTGTTTTGGCATCTTGATGGTGAATACCTGGGGAGTACACAGCGCGTGCATCAGATGAGCTTATCTGCTAATGAAGGCAAGCATTTTTTAGTGCTTGTTGATGAGAGTGGTGAGACTATTAGCCACGAATTTGAAGTGGCTTCATCCATGTAATGTTTTGTTAATTAATATTTTAAGCCTACTTTCATAAATAGTTATTT
>CAZVFM010000159.1:0-6531 GCA_964626095.1 uncultured Roseivirgaceae bacterium
TCGTTGCCTGATTTAATTAAACCCCTGACGATAGCGTCAGGGGTTTTTTTGTTTAACAGGAGGTGTGATTGGGTTATTGAACGAACGGAAGATTACCCTACAATGATCTCATTGAACTGAACATCTTTGATAAATCTTTTAGCGAAAGACTTTATTGTATCAGGAGATGATCGGCTAAAAAACGCAATCATTTCATCATAATAGTCTTCAGAGAGGTTGAACAGTTTAATGTTTTTTGATTTATCTGCATGAGCAAAAATAGTAGATAGGTCGGATTGAATACTTCCTATGAAATTATTTACAGCCGCTCCATACTCTTCTTTAGGAATAGTTTTAACAGTCAGTGTACTTAACTCTTTGTGAATCTCTTCGATTACAATTCGATTATTTTCTTTATTTACTTCAGCGCCAATAGCAAAGTGACTGCCGTTTTTGAAAGCATTAACACTGGAATGAATTCCATAGGTTAACCCCTTTTCTTCACGAATGTTTTTCATTAGACGTGAACCAAAATAACCCCCTAACACATGATTGAAAAGTAAGAGATTAAAATAGTCTGGATCATTACGATTCACACAAAGAGTTGCCAGCTTTAGTGAAGATTGAGTACTTTCAGGCTTATCAAGGGTTAACTTTTGCTTTGATTTATTAGTATGAAATTGACGATCATTCTTTTTTTGTTTGAATGGAAGTATTTTAAGTTTGTTTAAAAGAAACTCTAATTGATTTTGAGAGAAAGCTCCTGATATAAAGACTTTAGGATCGGTGTAATTTTCAAAATGAAATTCTCTTAGCTCATCTGATGTAACGGTAAGTACTTCATCAATCTCTATGTCGCGGCCATAAGGATGACCGAGGCCGTAGAGGGCCTCTCTCATTAACTTAGTTGAAAAATAACTATTTTTCTCAAGATTAATCTCAAGATTTTGTACGTAAATATCTTTTAACTTCTCTAGTTCACTGGGCGAATAGACCGGGTTAATTACAAGGTCTAAAAGAACAGGCAAAACATCAGTTAGTTTACTGGTAAGAGTATGTAAGGTTAATGTTGTGTAATCAAAGCCTGGTTGTACTTCGAAGTGTGCACCGTGACTTTCAAAAATAGAAGCGATTTGAGCGCTTGTGAAATTTTGACTTCCTTCGCTGAGCATTTTGGCTGAAAAATATGCTCTTCCGGGAAGGGTTTCGTACCATCTTCCTGACTTATAGACTAGCTCTATTCTGATTACGGGTTGATTTCCTCCGTTAAATATGAAAACAGGAACACCTGTACCTAATGTTATTTCTAAAGGCTTTAGCAGGTCTAATTTTCTTGGGATTGTAAAATTAGGTGCAAGTGTTCTGTCTAACATCAAACAGAAAACTTAATCGACAACTGTATTTTGAACTGGTGTTTTATGATCAAAATTAAGGAGTAAAGAGAATCTTACTGTTTCTGCCAAAGGATGTTCTTGTCTTTGAGGAACGAGATAAGCAACATCAAGACCAAATCTGTTATAACGGAAGCCTACACCAAGTGTTAAGTATTTTCTGTTTCCTTTATCTGCTGCCTCTAAAAAATAACCAGTACGGGCAGCAAACGTATTGTTATACCAGTACTCAACACCCATCGCTGCCGTCAATTCTCTAATTTCCTCTGCGAAACCACCGGGGGCATCAGCAAAAGATCCGAACATTCCACCAAGTAATGATGCATTCTCTCTACCTGAATTTGGGCTGGGAACTAATAATTTGTTAAAGTCTAAAGCAAAGGTAAAAGAGTTAAAGGGGTCGAGAGAAGTTGTGTATGCAGAAGACAATCTTAAATTAGTTGGGAGAAAGTCCCTGTTCTCAGCATCGGTATAACTTATTTTTGCACCTACATTAGTCATAGAAGCGCCCAAACTAATATTTGCATCGTTGGCCGAAAGCAAAGGCTTGTTATAAAACACACCAAGATCTACAGCCACACTATTACCAGGCTGGCCTGGGCTACCTCCCGTTGAAAAACTTCCGATAAGATTTGAATGAATGTACCTTATGGCGCCACCTATACTTAAGTTTTCTGTAAGTAGTCTTGAGTATCCTATATCAAAAGCAACTTCTCTTGGATTAAATCTCCCCAGATCTTCGTTGTTTTGGCCGGTTAAAAAAATCTCACCCAAATCAAAGTATCTCATTGAAAACGACACGGCTTGTTCTCTGGTAATTTTATAATAGGCAGAGAGGTATGATATAGACATATCATTAATAATTTTCCCGAGCCAAGGCGTGTAGGAAAGAGAGAAGCCATAGTGGTCTTCTATACGAACAAGCTTGGCGGGATTCCAAAACATGGCATTAGCATCTGCTGATAAAGCACCCCCTGCATCTCCCATGCCTGCCGTGCGTGCATCAGGGGTAATGCCTAAAAAGGGAACTGCCGTGGTTATTGTTTTATTGCTGCCATCCGACCCTGTAATTACATTGGGATTTGATCCTTGCTGCTGTGCAAAAAGGTGGCCAATGGGCATGAGAAAAAGTGCAGCACAGAGCCTAAAACCAAGATTTAAACGATTTTGTGACATGTAATCAATTAAGGCTTTAAAGATAATCAATTAATAATAATAAGTTTTGTGCCGATCTCGCTTTTGGAACCGTCTGCTAAAGAACGCAATGACAGCTTAAAAAGGTATAATCCTGCAGAAAGTTTTTGGACCTCAGAATTAAAATCTCCAGGCAAAAAATTGGCTAGTTTTACCCTGTATTCACTGTTGGTTATTTCAAAGGTATGTTGGCCTATTTCGTTTCCCATTGAACTTAATATAAGAAGCTGGGCCTCCAGGTTTTGACCAGCCCTACTGTGCAAAAACTCAAGGCTTGTAGAGTTACCTGTCCGAACGGGGTTTGGATAGCTTTTAAACTCTTCAATTACCATTTCGTTTGGACTGGCTACTCTGAACTCGATACTTGCAGCAGCAGGATTATTATATACGTCCCAGA
Source organism: uncultured Roseivirgaceae bacterium (assembly GCA_964626095.1). GTDB lineage: Bacteria > Bacteroidota > Bacteroidia > Cytophagales > Cyclobacteriaceae > DAOLDI01. The sequence continues at coordinate 2,962 of CAZVFM010000159.1, forward strand.
CCCTTAAGGTAATAATGTGTTTGCCCGGGCTTAGATTTTTAACAGGATATTTTAACCAACCTGATGTTGGATCATCGAGATCGGACACAAAGTACTCATTAACCGGAAAAGGCACCCCCTCATTGATTTGAGCACTCATGATGTTTCCAAGACCATAGGATGAGATATTTATTCCGGAATCATCGAGGACCCGCGCAACAAGGAAAGTATTGGATGGAACAAACCCCCCATCGATAAATGAGGGGTCGCCCATGTAAATAGTTATTTGAGGTGGTGTACTATCAGTACCGCCAACAAGTTCACTTTGACCAATGGTTACGGTGTTATCTGCGCCAGAAGCATCAATATTAAGAACACTGCTTGAGGCGTATAGCGCAATTTTTCCAGCACCTGTTTGATATGCTATATTTTTAGGTGCTGTAAAATCAAAAGTAAATGAACCCTCTACTACACTTGCCTTCCCTCTGAATATGGCCTGATCAAAACTTTGAAAATTAAAAACAGGGTTGTCGTTACCCAATGTACTTGCACTCCTTGCTTTATCGAAGACCGTTACATCTAAAATTCCGTTGAAGGTTTTTAAGGTATCGTTATTTATATCAACTACGTTGCCTTGAACGTTCACTTTGGATAAAGCTTTGATTGTATCAGAGTTGTTCTCTGTTGTAATCTGGGTTAATAAAATATTTTCATCCGGAACGGCCAGACGCATAGAAGGATCGCCTAATAAAGAAAAATTTCTATTGGATATACCGTTAACACTATTGTTTTTAGTCAAGCGAAAAACCTCTCCTAAACTAAGGCTCTTACCCGATGGTTTGGAAAATACTGAATTGTAAAAGGCTGTGTTCAATTCAAAATTTGTGCTGGAGCTAACCGGCCTTGCGGTTGTTACTAATCCTATAGCACCTTTATTGGCAAGTAATAGACTAAGTTCGCCAGCCGATATTTCGGTTGGATTGTCGTGTCTTCCAAACTCACAAGTGGCGGTAAGAAACAGGGGGTAATGTTTATTGTCCCAGGTAGAAATTATAAATCCATCAAGAATTCTTTCGTCTGCCCAAACTTGCTCGCCTCCATGGCCTGTGTAGTTAATTATGAGTGCCCCTTTTTCAACGGTTTTGGTAATGGCTTGTGTTGTTTCGGGAGAAACCTGGCCTGAAGGCCTGACAATTTGCGGAAAAGCATCAAGGTAAATTTTTTGAGTATTGAATTCCGGATAATTGAGTTCTAAGTTATCAGCCATTTGATTGGCCTGACTTTGATGGATATTAAAATCACCGTCATCAGCCACAAAGACAATTTCTTTACGCCATGGACCAAAGGAATCAGGCCGATCATATGCAATGAGTTTATCTACAATGGCTTTTGCTTCATTGATATTTTTTATTGGAATTCTTCCAACGCCAATATCCATAGTATGATTTTCTATTGGGCCCTCTCCCCAATTTCCTTCATGCTCTTCAAGAAAAGTAAAGTAATCATCAGAGGAGTAAGTCTCTAGCGGGTGAAGGGAGTTTCTTGATTCATAAGTGGGGACAAGATTCAAGCCGCGATTTAGAATATCAAGGTAGTCATATGAACCTTTGCCAAACAGCAAAAGATTTTGCAATGTGCCAGACGATTTCAACCAAAGGTGTCGCACATAGTCTCTAATGGCGGTAGCATCGGGTTTGCCTCCAGAGAATTCGTTAAATATTTGTTTTGTACTTACCACCAGAGTTTCCATTTGTTGTGATTGCCGATGTGCAGCCAACCGGTTTGCTTCTTGAAGAAAATCAGGATGTGAAACAATGAGTAGGTTGGGGGTACTATTCGCTCGAATGTTTTGATTTGGCAAAGCCTCAATAAATTCAGGCGCAGAGATGGTATTGTTGTTTTTAAAAATAATATAGGACTTAAGGTTTTCTGAGTTGGTAGAAAATATTGTTTGCTGATTGTTTACGCTAAATGGCATTGATTCAATACTGAAGACATTTGTTATGTCCCATATCAACACATTCTCATCACTGTTATTGATAGTGTAAGTGGCTATTTGTTCATTAAGACTTTCAGATGAGAGAAATATGGTTTGATTGCCATAGAGTTTGAGCGATTGTTTAACCTGAATAAATAAATAGTCCAGGTAACCTACTGAAAGACCGGAGCTGTTTTTTTCATATTGTAGTTTGATGCTTTGTGTGCTTTTTGAATTGGCATTAACTGTACTTGCCAAAAAGGTTATGGTGTCGTTTACAGTTCTGCCTTTTAATGCGTAGCGAAAGTTCGATATTGGCAAAACAGTTTGTTCGGCCACACCAAAATCATTAACAAATATTTTGAAACCCGAAGTGGCGTAAGATTGTGCCATAACAGAAGAAACAAGTTTAATGTTGCTTCCCGGCATTATATCAGGAAAATCAAAGTTGATACTATGTTCTGTTACCTGATCAAATCGCTCACCATACCATTGCCTTCCGGATGTTAACAAATTGAATTGATCTTTTTTATAATAACCAAAAGCATCAAATGAGTCAATTATTTGTCCTGTTGAAGTTGAGTTAGTTGCTGTATTAATTCTCTTACCATTTTCCTGACCAATAGTTAGGAAGTAGAAATTCTCTCTTGTGAAATAGTTTCTTTCGTAGTGAAAAATCCCTCTGTTTTCATCGTATTCAAATTTATCAGGACCTTCACCATAAAACAGAATATAATCACCGGCATCAAACTTGCCATCAGCTTCTCCTCGTACATGAATGGCTATTTCTTGCAGATCATCTATTCTAGCGGCATTGTTGGCTTGTGGTAAAATACCACGGTGCCCGGTAAAAATTCTGATTTTTCTGGGATCAATTTTGTTTTCGTCAATGCCTATTTTTCTTAATAGGCTGCGGTCAATCTTATAGACCCCGGGCTGATCTACCAATAGTTTAAACCAGCTTCCTTCGCTCAAGACAGATGACTGAGAAAATGCGCCCAGACTTGCCAGCAAAAACAGTGTACTTAAAACTGTAGATTTAGACAACATTAAGGTTAATATAAGGATTTAGGCCAAAACGTAAGTGATTAATATAACCCCCTTACGTCAATTTAGTTTCCTTTTGAAATAACGACAGGAAAATATAAAAAAGTATAATTAGGGGGATGGCTTCTAATTTAAAAACCACAAGTAGTAATATGGAAGCAATCAATAAGGTAAACTTCAGCCCATTACCTCTCCAGGTAAAGCGCTTGAATTTAAGTGCCATTAGTGGTATGCGTGAAACGAGCAACAGAGAAAAGAGTAGCGTGATAAACAATAGAACATATTGATTATTGATCCAAATAAAGTACTCGCTGCTTAACAAGGGTAAGGAAGAAATAAATAGTGCATTGGCAGGAGTGGGTAGACCTTTGAATGAATCGGTTTGGGTGGTATCAATATTAAAAATGGCCAATCTAAGTGCAGAGCAAATAGCTATGAGAAAAGCAAAATAAGCAAGCAAGGGGTATTCAGTATTTTGTTCAATTAAATGAAACATGATAAGCGCAGGTAACAAACCAAAACTTATTACATCGGCAAGAGAATCAAGTTCTTTACCTATGGCCGTG
>CAZVFM010000160.1:0-6515 GCA_964626095.1 uncultured Roseivirgaceae bacterium
TTGATTTTACTTTTCTCAAATGAGGGGGGTCCGAAAGTGCCCATTACATCGTTAGAAAATCCAAAACCCTCCTTTGGCACACCAAAGAGATTAGTGTCTAATTTATCATTCACATTTTCATCATGAATAATGGATAACGCGTATTCGCCAAACTTGAGATTTTCGAAATTAACTTCCAACTCAGGGCTTACTGCAGAAGTGCGCACTGTCATGTAAGGCTTTTCCAGAAAATCGGTATCATTATCAAAAATAGCAATGATCAGCTGACCCCTCTCGTTCTTTACGTTTTTTATATGCACTGTAAATGTTTCGATAGATTGATGCTCCCGATTTTGAAAAGAAGCGAATAAAAACAAAGCAATAAAGGCTATTAATACTCTCATACGACCACAAAGATAGCAATATCACTGCCAAAATAATTAAGCAGAAATACCTCTTTAATTTTCTAAACAATAGTTAACTTCAAGACATTATTATAACAAAACAATAGCTTCAAGTTTGCGGCATGAAGGAGTTCAAAACCATTATTAAGGCATACAATAAGCTTGACTTAAACCAGCGCCAAGCCGCTTTAGCCACGGTTGTAAAGGTACGGGGCTCTTCTTATCGAAGTCCAGGCGCCAGAATGCTGATCACAGATGATGGCAAGTGGGTCGGCTCCATTAGCGGAGGTTGTCTGGAAGGAGACGCTTTAAGAAAAGCCCGTCAGGTTATGCAAACCAACATACCACTCACAGTAACCTATGATACCCGAGAAGAAAGCAATCAAAACCTTGGCATAGGATTAGGCTGCAATGGTGTGATCGATGTCTTCATTGAACCCATTGTTCCGGGAGATAGCAACAATCCCATAACCATATTTGAAAACTTTGTATACAGCAAAGAGGCGGTTGCTATGGCCAGTATATTTCATTGCTCAGAACATTCCCCTGGTAGGGCCGGAGAGAAAGTATTGTTAAACGCAGCTTCGGAATCGTTTGGAACTTTTAGTGATGAAGCTTTGAACCAGCAGATAAAAAATGATCTCGCGCACTTGTTTCATCAAATTCGCTCTGAATCGAAAAGTTATCAAACCAATAATGGTGAGTACGAAATATTTGTTGAGCTGGTTCAGCCCTCCATTGTGCTGATGATTTTTGGTGGGGGCTTTGACGCAAGACCCCTGAGTCAATTGGCTAAGACTTTAGGCTGGGAAGTGATGGTGACAGATGAATGTGTTGCCCACATTGCTCCTGTATTTTTTCCTGAAGCAGATAAACTTTCGCTTTGTCAAAGAGATTTTATTGACAGAGAGTTTGATATATCTCCCTACACCGCCTGTGTGCTCATGTCTCATAATTATGAGTACGATCGTGATGTCTTGAAAAAAATTATATATACGTCAACACCATACATAGGCATATTAGGTCCAAAAAAGCGTTTCGATACGATGCTTGAAGATTTTGCAAAGGAAAATATAATTCTTAACAATAAGGAACTCGCTCGTATACACTCTCCTGTTGGATTAGATATAGGCGCTGAAACCCCCGATGAAATTGCGCTTTCTATTATTGCCGAAATACAAACTGTATTCACTAACCGCGCAGGCGGATTTCTAAAAGAACGCAAAGGACCGATTCATCAACGCGATCAAAAAAGCGAACAGGTTTTCAAGCAAGTGTATTTACACACCGATGCCGAAAAAACCGCCAACAACTGATCATGTCTGTAGCAGTAATCATTCTCGCTGCAGGCTCTTCTTCCCGATTGGGACAATCTAAACAACTGCTAACTATTCATAATGAAACTTTGCTTAGAAAAATTTGTAAGGCTGCAATAACAAGCCATGCAAACCGCACAATAGTTGTATTAGGCACAGATGAGGCTAAGCATAGGACCGTAATTGACGATCTTGATTTAACCATTGTTGTTAATCACGAATGGACCAAAGGCATGGGAAGTTCTCTTAAAAAAGGGTTGCAATTTCTCCTTGCAAAAAACTCAAAGACTAAAGCCATAATAATTTCAGTGTGTGATCAACCTATGCTCAATTGTGAAATATTCAATCAATTAATTGACCTGTATAAAAAGCATCCAAAAAAAATAATTGCAAGCAGCTATAACCATACCCTGGGTGTACCAACACTTTTTGGATCAAAGTGGTACAAGGAATTGCTAAATACGGAAGACCAAGCGGGTGCTAAGAAAGTTATTCTCAAAAACAAAATGGAAGTTGTTCAATTACCCTTCGAGCTGGGGGCATTAGACATAGATACTCCTGAAGACCTCAAAAGACTCAACGATCTTTTGAGTAGGCAACAAAAATAAGTAGACCAATGAACCGCCACAGCGCCAAGTTATTTACCTGTACTTATTATTTATATCAGACAAGGCACTAACTTGCCAGCCTAATTAATCAAGGTGAAGTTGATAAAATTTGTGTTGATATGGTCGCTATGCTTTAATCAAGCAATTGCTTTAGATTTTCACGTTTTCTATGAAAACGGCAAAGCAGGACTTAAAGACCAAAATGAAAAAGTTGTTATCCCGGCAAGCTACGAATCGCTGGGATGGAGCAATGGTAGCACCGAAATATTCGAACAAACCATAGGCTTTAAAAAAGATAACTATTGGGGTGTGTTGAACCTGCAGAATGAAGTACTAATTCCGGCAAATTATCATTCTATAGTGCCTTTCAATAGCTCGCATTACAAGGCAAGTATTCAAAGTAAAAAATTTGCTGTTCCTAAAACAGGAATCCTTCATAATTCCGGGAAAACGGTTATCTCATTTAATTATGATGATTTAGTATTTAGTAGCAATAAGATTATTGCAGTAAGTAAAAGTAATGCCAGTTTTGTTTATGGCTTAATTGATTTTGCCGAAAAAACAATCATTCCAATTAAATACAAAAGCATTGACGCCATAGGCACACTTAGATACGCTGTAAAAAATCAAGAAGATAAAATCGCTTTGTTCAATGATCTCGGTAAAAATCTAACTGAGTTTGAAATTGACAGTATCTCCGCTTTTAAATTTAACAAAGCAAAGTTTTACAAAAACATGTTATGCGGAATAATGAGCAGAGATGGTAGCATTTTAGAAAGCGCTATTTATGCTGATGTTCACATTCATACAGATGGTACTTATAAAGTACTACCCGAAAACAACTGGAAAATTATTAGTGCAGATGATCAATTGCTTCAAGAGCTAAAGGGAAATGCTATCCATAGCATTGGTGAAAAGCGATACCGCTTGAATAAACACGAACACTTTCAATTACTGAATGAAAACTTAGTACCCATTACTCAGGACTGGTTTCAGTTTTTGGGCCATGTGAAAGAAGGAAATATCGTATTCCAAAAAAACAATAAGTACGGACTTATGGATACTGATCATAAGATTCGGACACCGGCTGTTTTTGATTCGTTAATTGTATTGAACAAATTTCTGATTGGCAAAAAAATAACACATGGTCACATGAGTTGGGGCCTCTACAATTTTAAAGGCGAAAGGGTGTCAGATCAACTTTTTATTTCCGTTCAGTCATACAACGATGATTACATCATCACCAACAATATTTATTACAAAGGTCTGATGGATGTTAACGGCAAAGAAATTTTACCCACCATATACGAAAATATTATTCAAGTCAAGAACAATAAAGTTGCGGTGAAGTTCCATAAACAATATGGAATATTAAACTTTAAGGGCGATTGGTTGGTGGGTCCTTCTCATCATCCGCTGCAAATTCTTAAAGATGATCATTACCTGGAAATTCAAAATGAAATTGCCTATTTAAAAAATAAAGAAGGTGATATAATTTATTTTTCAAAAAACCAGTTGAGTGATGAAGGTGACTATCTGGTTGAATCGTGGGAAGATGGAAAGGTATGGAAGATAGATTTGCAGGGAAGAATTTATGCCGAGCATGGTAACAGCCCAAGTTTACTATTTGAGGCCATCTATCCGCCCAGTGAAGGTTTTTATGGTATAAAAAAAGACAATCGATACGGTTTTGTTGACGATCAAAACAGGTTGCGTATAGCCAACAGGTATGAGGGCATTGGTAGTTATAAAGAAGGTCTTGCTCCTGTAATGATTAGGAACAAATGGGGTTTTATTGATAAATCTGAGAACATTGTTATACAACCACAGTTCGAACAAGCCGAAGATTTTTACAGAGGAATCAGTATAGTAGTAAAAGAAGGAAAATATGGACTTATTGATATGAAGGGCAACATGATTATAACCGCAGACTATAACGGCATCAAAAGATTGAGCAATGACCATTACCTGATAGAACGAAATGGGGAATACGGCATGGCCGTACACACCGGGAGAATCATGATCAATCCTGTCTATGATGATTTAATTGACCTGGATAATGGCTTCGTTATAGTGAGAAGAAATAATAAATATGGTTTGCTCACTGAAGAGGGTTTAAATACCATCCCTATAATTTACGATGCACTCATTTGCGATAGAGAAACCAATCGGTACTTCGCGCTTCAGGAAAGCAAATGGATAAAAAAATAGCCGGCTTAAACTGCCGGCCATTTCAATTTTAGTATTTAAAACGTCTTAATCTTTCTTAGGAGCCTGTCCCTTTGATTGGGCGCCAGTACCTGAAATAGATTGCCTCATATCTGTATCCGCCTGAATGTTCTGCATGCGGTAATAATCCATCACACCAAGGTTTCCACTTCTGAAGGCATCAGCAAGTGCTTTAGGAATTTCTGCCTCCGCCTGAATTACATTGGCGCGAGCTTCTTGCGCTCTCGCTTTCAGTTCCTGTTCAAGTGCAACGGCCATAGCCCTTCTTTCTTCAGCCTTTGCCTCAGCTACTTTCAAGTCGGCAGAAGCCTGGTCAATCTGAAGTTTTGCACCAATGTTAGTTCCTACATCAACATCAGCAATATCAATAGACAATATTTCAAATGCTGTACCCGCATCTAAACCTCTTTGTAAAACCACTTTAGAAATTTTGTCGGGGTTAGAAAGTACATCTTTATGCGATACAGATGAGCCTATTGAAGTTACAATACCCTCACCCACACGTGCAATAATTGTGTCCTCTCCTGCACCACCTATTAATTGCGAAATATTAGCACGCACCGTTACCCTTGCAATTGCAATCAACTGAATACCATCTGATGCCACTGCCGCAACCTTAGGCGTTGTAATAACTTTTGGATTTACAGATATCTGTACTGCCTGAAACACATCACGACCGGCAAGGTCTATGGCTGTGGCTTGCTTGAAGTTAAGGCTAATGTTTGCCTTATCGGCAGATATCAATGCCCTGATCACCGCGGGCACATTACCTCCGGCTAAATAGTGTGTTTCCAGTTCGCGTGTGGTCAATATAAGTCCGGCCTTTGTTGCAGTTATCATAGAGTTTACGATAATACTTGGCGGAACTTTTCTGATGCGCATAAAAATCAGCTCGAAAAGATTAACCCTAACACCGGAGAAAACTGCGGTGATCCAGAGGTTGACCGGAACGAAATAGAGAAAAACAAATAAGAGAATTATACCCCCTATTAAGAAAATTAAGTATTCCATATAGTTATGTTATTGATTCTTAGGTTCTACGAGTATAGACTGTCCTGTAATTTTTGCAATTACAACCTTGGTTCCGCTTTCAAGATAAGTACCCAAAGTCTTAACCTCAAAAATTTTGTTATTAAATTCTGCCTTTCCCATCGGTCTGAGTGCTGAAACTGTTATGCCCTCATCCCCTGCACTCAAAACATCGGTCATCCCTTCATTAAATTTTCCAGCATTAATATCTGAAAGACTGAATTTTTTCCATGTCTTATTTCGCAAAGCATAGACAAGTGCTGCTAGTGAGCCGCTGAGGGTTACTAAAAATATTATGGTACCTGTTGTAGAGCCAAAATATTCATAACTGAGTATCACTCCAAATGAAGCCATAATCAAACCTACGATTCCCACAACCGTAGTTCCAGGAATAAATATCAATTCTGCAATTATCAGCAGTATCCCGATAAGGATTAATGAAATAACGGTTATCCACTCCATAAACAATCAGTACTTTCTCAAATGTAGCCTTAGTTATTCACAAGTGATAGCGGAAGAAAAAATTAATATGCCCTGGCAAACAAAACCCGTCTGCCAGACTCTTTTCCAGAATAAATACATTTACCTTTTTCCTCTTTTGCATCTAAAGCAATGCAACGAATAGTTGCTTTGGTCTCCTCTTTTATTGCGGTTTCTGTAGCTGGGGTGCCGTCCCAATGGGCAGCCACAAAGCCACCTTTTTCATCAAGCACTTTCTTGAATTCATCGTAAGTCTCTACTTGGGTAGTCATCCGGTCTCTGAACAATAAGGCCTTATTGTAAATGCTTTGTTGAATTTCTTCAAGCAATGACACAATATGATTTTCTACACCTTCTATGGCAATTACCTGTTTGCTTTTGTTATCTCTTCTGGCAATTTCTAGTGTGCCGTTTTCTAAATCCCTTGGACCAATAGCAATTCTGACAGGAACACCCTTTAGTTCGTATTC
>CAZVFM010000161.1:0-6370 GCA_964626095.1 uncultured Roseivirgaceae bacterium
ATCAATAATTTACGAAGTTTTGATGCTGCCCTTATTTATAAAGGTAAAGTAAACGAACAATGGGTGCGTATGAAATTACTTGATTTACTCAAGGCCCCCGGATTTGGAAGGAAGAAACCCATTAAAGCAAAAGCCGTAATGGCTGCAATCGGCACCTTGAGTAACAAAGATGCTTTTCAGCAACATAACCTCACCTTACTTGATGCTGATCAAAACAAATCTATAGAGTCATTAAAAAACTTTTTACAAGAACTAAACTAAATATTCTATGAGCCAAGCCATAGATACCCAAGGCTACAATGTAAAGGACAAAGAAGCGAACAATCCCTTCCCTGGTTTACGTCCTTTCAAAATTGAAGAAAGCCACCTCTTCTTCGGCCGGGAAGGCCAGAGCGATGAGGTCCTCCTTAAATTATCCAAGCACAGGTTTGTTGGTGTTATAGGTCCTTCTGGAAGTGGTAAATCCTCATTCATTTATTGTGGAGTGCTACCTATTCTTTACGGAGGATTTCTTACCGATGCCAGTCCGAATTGGGAAGTAGTAGTAACCCGTCCGGGTGGTGGCCCTGTAGAAAATATGGCCGAATCACTGCTCAAGGGGAATAAAGAATACAATGAAGCGGATCCTGAGGAACAGAAAATCAAGCGAACCATAATTGCTACCCTATTAAGAAGTAGCTCATTGGGTCTGGTTGAAGCCATTCAACAATCCAGACGGTCGGAAGATGTGAATTACCTGATTCTGGTCGATCAATTTGAAGAATTGTTCCGTTTTAAAGATAGCTCAGACACCAATTCGGTTAACGAAACACTTGCATTTGTAAACTTACTTATTGAAGCAAGCAATTATACCGATGCACCCATTTATGTAGCCATTACCATGCGCTCTGATTTTATTGGTGATTGCGCACAGTTTCCTGAACTCACTAAAAAGATCAACGATAGCCACTACCTGATTCCACAAATGACGCGCGAGCAAAAGCGCAGAGCCATTGACGGACCGGTAGCAGTTGGCGATGCAACCATTACCCCTCGCCTTACCCAGCAATTGCTTAATGATTTAGGAGATAACCCCGACCAGTTACCTATTCTCCAGCACGCACTTATGCGTACCTGGAATTACTGGGCCAGGTATAGAGATTATGATGAAGAAGCCATCGACCTTAAACACTACGAGGCCATCGGTACCATGTCTGAAGCCTTATCGATGCACGCCAACGAAGCATACGATGAGTTAGACGAAGATCAAAAGCAGATTTGTGAAATCATGTTCAAAGCCATCACAGAAAAACGTGGTGAAAACTTTGGCATACGCAGGCCTACCCGCCTAAATGAAATTGCAGCCATTGCCGATGTCGCTGAAGAAGATGTGATTGAAGTTATAGAGAAATTCCGACAGCCGGGAAGATCTTTGCTCACCCCTGCCTTTGGTAATCCTCTTACATCCAAATCGATGGTGGACATATCGCATGAAAGTTTAATGCGTATATGGATAAGACTTAAAAACTGGGTTGATGACGAAGCCGATGCTGTGCAAATGTATTTGCGCTTATCAGAAGCTGCCGACATGTACCAGGTAGGTAAAGCGGGTTTATGGCGTCCACCCGATTTGCAATTGGCGCTTAACTGGCAAGCTAAACATAAGCCTACATTGGTTTGGGGCCAACGCTACCACCCTGCTTATGAGCGCACCATGATCTTTCTTGAATATTCTAAGAAAGAATTTGAGACCGAACAGCGCATTAAGGAAATGGAACAAAAGCGCAGACTGCAAGTTGCGCGAAGAACAGCTATTGTATTGGGTACAGCCACCGTTATTTCACTTTGTTTTTTGGTCTTTGCATTCTATCAAAAAAACGTAGCAGATATACAAGCTGACATTGCAGAAGAAAGAAGAATAGAAGCTGATGGATTAAGAATTCAAGCAGAACAGGCAGCAAACATAGCAGAGGAAAGAAGAAAAGAGGCAGACATGGAACGAATAAAAGCCGATAGTGCAAGAGCGGATGCAGTAAGGGCGGCAATTTTTGCAGAGCAACAAAGACAAATTGCAGAAAATGAACGAAATGAAGCTGACTTTCAGAGAAACCGAGCTGTAGTGAGTGAGAGAGAAGCAACTGTTCAAAAAGACTCGGCATTACTTGCAAAAATTAGAGCTGATGTAAAAGCGGAGGAAGCAAGAATAGCAGAAGCCGAAGCAACAAGACGTGGTTACGTTGCCATTGCCAAAGCCATAGCCATCAAATCAACACAATTAGGATCAGAACAATCTTTGCTAAAGGCACTACTTGCACAACAAGCATTTGTGTTTAATAAAACGCACAAAGGTGATGTCTATGACAATGACATTTATGATGGTTTGTATCGTGCCATTAAAGAATTAAACGATCCCCTGGTTGAAAGTTTAAAGGGCCATACTAAGGGTGTAAGAGCGGTGGTTTCATCAGAAATTGGTAATCATATTTTTACAGGAGGAACGCAAGGTAAAATTTTACGCTGGTCTGTGGCTGGTGCTACAAGAAAAGCCGATACCTTAATGTCGAGGAGGAACAACCATATCATTTATACAATGGCCCTCAACAATACTGGTAGAATGTTGGCAGTAGCAGGAAATTTCCCTAAACAAATCAATGGCTCATCCTATTTGGAATTGTACAATACTGAATCAATTGGCAAATCTCCTCAGAAAATTGAAGGCTTTGAAGGTGATGTTATACAAGTGCGTTATAATCTTGCAAACAATTCACTCTACGCCTTAGATAAAAATGGAAGCAGTCTCAAGTTGTATGATGGCAATGCGGTAAAACAAGTTGTGCAATTCAGTCAACGCATAAATGCATTTGATATTAGTAACGATGGAAAATTAATAGTTGCTGCTTCAACAGATGGTAAAGTACATAGCTATTCAGTTTCTGATAATTACAAGGAAGTTGAAGTTTATGATAATCGCATTGCTGTCAATGCAATTGCCATAAATAGAGAAATGCAAATTGCTATCGGAGATCAAAGCGGCAACGTGCGGCTTATTGATCCTTTTAACAATCGACCGATGTCCTCATTAGTAGGTCATACCTCCACCATTACTGAAATTAAATATAGTAGCGATGGCAGGTTTATTGCCACTTCATCTACTGATAAAACCATACGGTTGTGGAACAGGAAAAATTTAAATGCACAGCCTATTACCCTTGCCGACCATGAAAGTTGGGTATGGAGTATAGCCTTTAGTCCTGATAATCAGCAGTTGCTTGCAGGTACACATGAAACATTGGTGCGCTCATGGCCCACTAATATAGAAGCTATGTCCAACATTATTTGTGGGAAAATAGACAGAAATTTTACTCAAGACGAATGGGAAACCAATATTGCCAATAACGCCCCATATGAGGTTACTTGTGAAAACTTACCTTCAGGAAATAACTAAAGTATGAAGTACGCTAAATATTGTTTTGCACTGCTTTTAATTTCAGGTGTTGTAATCAAAACTACTGCCCAGGAGCAAACCACAGCCTGTGCGCAAGTACTTCGTTCTGCACGCGCGGTATATGAAGACGGTCGCTTACACGAAATGCCCACCCTATTGTCATCATGTCTAAATACAGGTTTTAGTAAGGAAGAAAGAGTGGAAGCTTTGAGATTGCTTACACTCACGTACCTATACCTTGGTGAGCCGATAAAAGCTGAAGAAAGTATGGTGCGGTTACTTAAAGCTGATAGTTTTTTTGAAATAAACGAAGTGGTAGACCCTACTGAGTTTATCAATTTATACAGACAGTACAGAACGGATCCAATCTTCAATGTCGGTTTTTATTTCGGAGTTAATAATACACAAAATAGTATTACAACTGTTCATTACGTTTTTCCTGATGGTGCAGGTAAAGGAAAATTTACAGGTGCCATCAATATTAATTTGGGAATTGCTTTTGAAAAAGAACTAACCGATAAAATCACAATTAATCCTGAACTGGCAATGATAAGTCGTTCCTTTAGTTACAGCAATAATGACTTGTTTTACGACAGTACAGGGGTGGCTACTGAAAATTCTGGAATTTCAGCAACATTAAGCCAAACTTGGCTGGATTTCAATGCGCTTGTTCAGTACAAATTCTATGAAAAAAGAAATAGCAATTTTTATGTATTCCTGGGACCAGGAATACAGTATTTATTGAAAAACAGTGTGCAAGCCGAAACCAGAAATGGTACACAAGTAATCATTGGACCCGGTATAGATTTGAGAAATACAAATAATTCCATCAATTATGCTGCTACTTTAGGCTTTGGAGGAAGAATTCGCCTCGGTGCCATTTACTTTAGGCCGGATATTAGGTATCAATACGGGCTAAACAATATTATTGATCCCAATAACCGGCAACAAAATGATAGTGAAGCTCTTTTAAGGTATGGTTTACCTAATTCAGATTATCGAACAAATGCTATTCAGGTTAATCTCGCCATTGTGTATCCCATTTTTAGTCCTAAAAAACTGACCCAGTAATAAGCATGAAAAAAAATCTACTCGCTTTTTCATTTCTTTTTATTCTTTTTGTTTTCTCTTGCGGCAATGAAGCAGATGCCCCTCTAGGTAATTTCAATACATTCATAAGGTATATAGGCACCGGTTCAAATGAAATTGCTGCGCAGGTTAAAGAACTCTCAGGTGGAAACATAGCATTACTCTCCAACACAGAAATTCCAACTGCAGAAATCGGGCGTTTCAGGTATAAGGCTACTTTAACACTTACAGATCAATTTGGAAATAAAACATGGGATATACGATATCCTGCATTTGGTGCAAATGGCAGTTTTAAAGGGAACTCCTTCAGCACCTTACCGAACGGCAATTTTTTAATTGTTGGTGAAAACATTAACAGTAATAACCAATCTAATCTCATGCTGGTGGAGATTAGCAGTGATGGCATCCTGCTTAGTACCCATAGTTTTGATAATCCAAACACTTTTAATGCATTGGCTTCAGTAAAAGGCTATGGTATAACATTGAACAGTACTAATGATTTCCTTGTACTTTCTAATGTAACCAATAATGGAACACAACAGGTGAATATGCTGCTACAGCTCATTAATGCAAGTACTAGAGAAATTGAGTGGTCTTATGCTTACGGTTCTGATCCCGGTACAATCACTAGAAGATTGTTTATCAACTCAAACAATATAGTTGTTTGGGGTGGAACTAAAATCAACAACCAACAATCAGATTTTAGATTAGTTGCCGCACCTAAAAACTCTCAAAGTACAGTCTTTGATTTAAGTATGGGTTTGCCGGATAAAAACGAAGAAGGAATGGATATCTGCAAATTCCTCAATGGCTTTGCAATGGTTGGAAGAACCAATAATACGATAGACGGCACTACAAATGTTTTACTTACCCGAACAACAGAAGATGGAGCATTCTTATCTGAAACTTCATTTGGTCGAACTGAGAATGATACTGGTAAAGCCATAACGGCAACCCGTGATGCCTCCCTGGTGGTATTTGCAAATACAGAAGTTACTAACATAATTAATAACTACTACCTGGTTAAACTAGATAGCTTTGGTAACATTATTTGGGAAAGATTAATTGGTAGTAGCCACAACGATGATGCAGTTGATGTAGTGGAAGCAAGTGATGGGGGTTTTATATTGTGCGGTACTACTGATTTTGGTGGAAGTAAAAAAGCCATGTTGATGAAAGTAAATAGCGAGGGTAATTTATTATAAAAACAATTTTTGTCGAGAATTATGAATATTAAATTTCTTTTGATAATACTTGGTTCAATTGGATTGCTTAGCGCTACCCATACTAGTACGTACATGGCACCTCCTACTACGCAGGCCTCTAACATCAACTTCACAGGCTTTACAAGTACATCGCTAACTTTTAACTGGACCAACGGAAATGGTGGTAACAGAATAGTAGTAGCAAGAGCAGGTGCAGCACCAGATGCAAACCCCGTAGATGGTGATGATTATACTGCAAATGCTGCTTTTGGTTCTGGAGATGAAATTGGCATAGGGAATTTTGTGGTTCACAAAGGTGCAGGGCCGGCAACTGTTAGCGCCCTTGCATCTAATACCGTTTATTTCTTTAAAGTATTTGAATATAATGGTAGCGATGCTACAACAGAGTATAACATAAGTGATGCTGCCAATAATCCTAACAGTCGTACTACTTTAGCCGATGAACCTACCCAACAACCCACAGCCCTGGTGCTTACAACTGTGTCAACCTCACAAATTAATGGCGCATTTACTGTTCCAGGTGCTGCACCTTCAGGATATATTGTATTAAGAAAGACTTCTGCATTTGCAGGAGGTGATAACCCGGTAGATGGATCAACTTATTCGGCAGGTAACACAATTGGGGGTGCCA
>CAZVFM010000162.1:0-6325 GCA_964626095.1 uncultured Roseivirgaceae bacterium
ACCGCCTTCCGGTAAGTTGAAGTTGGTTAATCCAAATGCATGCCTGTGCCTAAGCAATACTTCCGCTCCAATGTCATCGAAACTTAATCCTTCAATTCGGCTAATGGTCCCTTTAAAGCTGATGTCAATTACTTCTGTGCTGATGCCAATGGCTTCAAATATTTGTGCAGACTGGTAAGCCTGTAGGGTGCTGATGCCCATTTTAGACATCACTTTTAGTAAACCCTTTCCTATGGCAAGTTGATAGTTAAGAAAAGCTGTTTCATCGCTGATGTTTTCTTTTATTCTGCCTTGTTCATTGAGCTGATGAATACTCTCAAAAGCCATGTAAGGATGAACAGCACTTGCTCCGTAGCCAATGATAGTAGCGAAATGATGTACTTCCCAAATATCGCCTGCTTCAACTATAAGTCCGGCATCGGCACGGAGACATTTCTCTATCAAGTAATGATGCACGGTTCCGGTAGCAAGCAAACTTGGCAGGGGAGCTAATTTTTTGCTGATCTTTTTATCAGATAAAACAATGATTTTCTTGCCGCTTAGAACAGCCCTTTCGGCAGCTGTACAGATGCGATCCAATGCTTCCTTTATACGACCGGGTCGACCATCCGCATTGAATACACAATCAATGATGGCATATTCAAAGCCCTTATCGATCATGGATTTCAATTTCATCAAATCACTGTAAAGGAGTACAGGTTGAGAGATATGTATCTGGCGAGTATGCTCAGTACTTTCTTCCAGCACATTTAAACTTGCACCAACTCTCGTAAATAATGACATGACCAGGCGTTCTCGGATAGGATCGATGGGTGGATTACTTACTTGCGCAAAATGCTGTTTGAAGTAGTTGGAAATATGCCGGCTTTCTTTAGAAAGTATGGCCAATGGCGTATCATCACCCATAGAGCCAATGGGTTCGTAGCCATTTGCTGCCATTGGGGCAATCAAGGTTTTTAAATCTTCAGAAGTATAGCCATAAGCGAATTGCCGCTGTAAAATGGTTTCTGGTTGGTAGGTTTCTTCAGTATGTTCAGGTTCAGGCTCTAACCTGAGTTTAATACGTTGGTCAAGTATCCATTGATAATAGGACTTACCTTCATAGACCGATCGCTTGACCTGATCATCGTTGAAAACTTTTCCTTTCTCAAGATCAACCATCAGCATTTTACCCGGTGTAATCCTTCCTTTTTCTAAAACATCTTTTGGATCTATGTGCAAGGCACCTGCTTCAGAGGCTGCAACTACCCTGCCCGAGCGAGTAATACAAAAACGCAAAGGACGCAGGCCATTGCGATCGAGTGTGGCACCAATGCGCCATCCATCAGTAAAAACCAATGCAGCCGGACCATCCCAAGGCTCCATCATGGAGGCATGGTATTTATAGAAAGCTTTACGATGCGGGTCCATCAGTTTACTGTCCTGCCATGCTTCCGGTACCAGCATCATCATTACATGGGGCAGTGTACGTCCGGATAAAACAAGTACTTCAATCATTGCATCGAGATTAGCCGAGTCGGAATTGCCCGGCTGAGTAATGGGAAGCAGCATCTTAATCTCTTGTTCACTGAATAGTGACGACCGGAACAACGCTTCCTTAGATTTCATTTTATTTACATTTCCTCTGATAGTGTTGATCTCACCATTGTGCGCTACATAGCGAAAAGGTTGCGCGAGTTTCCAGTTGGGAAAAGTATTGGTTGAAAAGCGAGAGTGGACCAAGGCCAGTGCTGTTGTTACGCGTTCATCACGAAGGTCATGATAATAGGCCCGTAATTGATCTGTTCTTAGCTGTCCTTTATAAACAACGGTGCGTGAAGAAAGACTGCATATATAAAAATCTTTATCCGCACCCTTGAGTTGAGAAGCAATAGTATGTAATACGAAATTGCGTAAAACAAATAGTTTACGCTCCAATTGCAATGGATCTAAGGTATCATCAAGCGCCTTAACAAATATTTGCTCGATAATGGGTTCAGCCTGTGCGGCACCCGGTCCGGGTACACTGTGATCGACTTCAACCTTACGATAAGCAATTACTTCAAGACCAATTAGTTTGCATGATTTTTTGATCATCTCCTTGCAGGAACTTAAGAGATGCTTATCGCGCGGAAAGAAAATATTACCCACACCATACCTCCCTGGTTGTGGAAGAACTGTACCTGGGTTGGTAACTACTTCAACAAAAAATTCATGTGGTATTTGTAGCAATATACCGGCACCATCTCCGGTTTTAGGACTGGCTCCCTTGCCTCCGCGATGCTCCATGTTTTCGAGCATACTAAGCGCATCAGTTAGTACTTGATTATTCTTAATGCCATTTATAGTTGCAATGAAACCTATGCCGCATGCATCATGCTCAAGTGTTGGCGTATAAAGCCCGGTAACGGCTTTCTTTCTTATCAAAGGTCTACGGATAAAATTAAAAGGGGAACTGAATTATGATAATAATTAAGTTAAAATATACTTACCATAAAACATAAAGCAGTTAAAAATTAACACAAACGTTTGCGTCAATCGTATGCCACAAAAATCTCGCACATTATTTAATAATGTTTAGTGCTGTTTTCAGAATTAATTTAATCTTCTTCATAGCAATACCCGAAAATGATACCCATCTCATCCTCACTGGTAAGTCCGAAGCTTACGGTGCTGCTGGTGTTATTATTGTACGTGATTTCTGAAGTCAAACCCTCTCCTACCTCTAAGACAATCGGCATGTTGTAGTTGATAATCAGTGGATGATGCCAGTCGGTACTGGTGTAAACTATTTCTCCATTGCGTGCACCTCCAGAAATTTTGATGACAAACTTTTTGCCCAAACTATGGGTATGTGAAGTAAGTGAAAACACATGGGTCCTTTTATCAACGGTATAGGTTCTAGAAATTACGGTTTCCTGATTGGGTGGCAAACTAAAACTATTGTTACCCCAATTGATGGTTTTGGCAATTTTTTGTACCGAAGCAGCTGGAATAGTGTGAAGGTTAACATTCACTTCACCATCAATGGGTACTTTTTGCTTGTTTACATAATGAGAATTGAAATCAAGTGCCGCATTGGCCGGTAAATGCAATGCAACGCCCTCCGGAAATTCATAATCCAAATAGGGAGTTTGTGCCCCAGCAACATACACATGAAAAAGCATAGGTAACATGTTCAGGTAGTTCATGCTACCATCAGGATTGCGAATATCACGTACTTTATTCAACTCTGGCGGAATCATGTTGGGATCGTTGAAATCGTATAAAAGAAAATGATGACTATTTCTTCGCATTTTTATCTCTACACGGTTAACAAAAATATCTTGGGTATTTCCCAGTTTTTTATAAACAAAAAACTCTCGTTCAAATTCAGGGGCTACCTCAAATTTTTCAATATTAATTTGGTAACCAGATACCGGAACTTCCAATGGAATAAAATTCTCAGGCTGTGGTGTGTTATCTTCCAACAAACTTAAATCGGCCACTACCCCTTTATCTCTTGGCGCCCCTGCCGCAATCCATCTTTTAATGAATTCAACCTGCCCTTCTGAAAGCAATTCCAATCCCAATGGCATCGGGTTTCCATAATCACTGTTGTGATGGTGATGATTAATATTGGAATATATCTTATGAAATAATAAACTCTTAGCCGGATTATTAGGAAAAACTCGAAGCAAGCCATCGGCTTTGGCATTTGCATTGGTAGGTTCAGCGTCTACAAGATTTTCAAAGGCAACAGATTTCTCAAGCACCAAACCATGTTCGATAAAAGTGGCATCTGCTGTAGATTGGTGACAACCACTAATGGCGCATGAAGTATCAAGAATATTTGATTGGATGAGATCAAAAGTCGGACTTAGTTCTTCCTTTTCTCCGCAAGCATAAAACAAGCTTAACACCAAAATGAGCATAAAGCCCAAGCTATGCAGTAGGCTATTCAACTTATTTATTCTAAGCATCTGCTTTGTCCATTTAATTTGCCTTAAGATAAGGTAAGGAAAACTATAACCACAACGATCTAAACAAAAAAAAGCAACATTTACTATGCTGCTTTCATTTTTGGAAAATTACACATGAATTTACTCAGCCATCGCCATCTCTGTTTTTGTTACCACAGGATTTCCTTTGTTCACCCATTCAGCTATGCCTCCCAGGTAACTGCTTATATTGGTAAAACCATGTTTAATCAATAATGAATAGCCAATGGAAGATCTGTCGCCAGACTGGCAATGAATGACCACAGGTTTGTTCTTATCTATCTTATCCAGATTTTTTTCCAGCGTGCCTATAAAGACATTATCCGCTCCATTAATAAGACCGGCTTTATATTCTGAAGCGCCACGCATATCAACAATTTGTGTGTTTTTTTTATCAATAATTTGCTTTAACTCTTCTATGCTCACAACCCTAACTTTTTCAAGTTTGTTTCCGAGCTCTTCCCACACACTTACATCAGGTACATATCCGTACACATTATCTAAACCAATGCGCATCAATTTACGCACGAGATCATCGTGCTTAGATTCATCAGCAATAAGAATGAATGGTTCATCATAAGACAGAAACCAACCACACCATGTTGCGAAGGCATTGTTGCCTTGTATGTTGATTGTTCCCGGTATAAAGCTTTCAGAAAACTCTGTCTTTAAGCGTGTATCGATAATTTTTATACCCTTATCATAGGATGCCTTAAATTCTTCCTTGCTTAGTTTTTTAAGTTTGGGAACTTCGGTAAGCAGTGGTCGGTCTACCTTGTTGAGTTTTTTCATCATGGCAAAATATTTTGGAGGCTCTGGTTGATCTTCCAATATATATTTTACAAAACCATTTTCATCTTTAGGATATTGAAACGCCCAGTTTCTGATTTTCTCATAACCTACTGTTGAACTTGGAACTGCACCTAATGCTTTTCCGCATGCAGAACCTGCGCCATGTCCAGGCCAGACCTGTAAATGATCTGGTAATGCGCTGAAGCGTTTGATAGATTTATACATTTCTTTAGCGCTTGCTTCTTGTGTGCCTTTAAAACCTGCTGCCTTTTCCAGTAAATCAGGACGACCGACATCACCAACAAATACAAAATCACCCGTAAACAACATCACCGGTTCGGGGCTGGCGGGAGTGTCTGTTAACAGGAAACTGATACTCTCAGGCGTATGTCCGGGTGTGTGCAAAATTTCAAACTTCAGGTTACCTACCATAAAGCTATCACCATCTTTTAGGCCCACATGGGGAAACTCATACAACCAACCTTCACCCCCCTCATCAGATAAGTATAATGCTGCACCGGTGACTTTTGCCAGTTCGCGTGAACCTGTTAAGAAGTCGGCATGAATATGCGTTTCTGCAATATGCGTGATCTTCATTTTATTTTGCCTGGCAATTTCCAAATAGGTGTCGATGTCGCGCTTTGCATCAATTACGATGGCTACGCCTTCTTTCTGACATCCGATAAAATAACTTGCCTGCGCCAGGCTTTTGTCATAAACGTGCTGAAAAAACATAGGGTAAGTATAAATTAATTAACCAATTAAAGTACAAAGTTCAAATTTACAAAACTAATTAAAAGTGACTTGTGTCACTGCAACTCAAGCGTCTTTCGCTCTTCAACTATAGGTATAAAGGGTCCGAATTTATGCTGGGTTTCTGAAAAACCATCGTGAAAAGGACCAAAGGGATGATCAACCGGTTTTTTAGAGATATCCGGCCAGTCCCTGCTAATATCTTTAAGTGGATGTGGCAATGAATTTACATAAGCTGCTATATCCCAGGCTTCTTCATCGCTTAGCAGCGGTTTTTCATGAGATGCATTCAAGGGCATATTGGTTTTAATATAGGCAGCAAAGCGCGACACACGATACAGTCCGGCTCCTGTATTATAACTATGTTCGCCCCATAAAGGCGGAAAAACCCAGGAAATTTCTTCTATACTTAAAACACCCTCACCGTTCAGGCCGTGGCATTCTTTGCATTTTTTCTCGTAATATATTTTACCTGTTTCGGGGTTTGCTGCACGGTTGAGAAATTCCAATTCAAACAGTCCTGCTCCTTTAGGGCTTGTTCCTTTAGGCACATCTTTTCCTAACCAGTTTATATAAGCTACCATGGCATGCATTTCCGGGCTGTCATAAGCAAGTGAACTGCCGTTCAAACTCCGCTCAAAACAACCATTGATTCGTTCCTCTATACTTTGGGTGGTTCCTGAGCGTGGATGGTATTTCGGATAGTTAGCTGCCACCGCACTAAAGTTGTTTCCATAGGGTTTTGTTCCTGCATCAAGATGGCAATTCTGACAATTCATTCCATTACTCATAGCTAGTACGCTTCCTTTAGGTCCGAGGTA
>CAZVFM010000163.1:0-6297 GCA_964626095.1 uncultured Roseivirgaceae bacterium
TTGGCTTTCGCATATTGTGTGCTGTCCTTTGCGGTTTTGGCGGACTGATACTTAATGTATTCTATGACTACCGAAGGTGCAAAGGGATTAAGCTGTATTTCTGCAGGATTAAAACGAACCAATCCTTCATTGTAATTTTGATAGATAGTACCAGATGCATCTTTGTGTAAAAACGCCAGGTTTCTTCTATTATACTCAAAAGCAATTGGGTAATTAATAATCTCGTTAGTGGCAGGGTTTACTTTGGAATATCCTCTCAGCGTACTGCACCAAATATTACCCGAACCATCTTTTGCTATGGACTCTATTTGATTGTGTAAAAGCCCATCTGCTTCGGTATAACTTTTTACAATGCCTGATTGGGTATCAATCAGGTATAAGCCGGATAGATAAGTACCTGCCCAGATTCTCTTTCGGCTGTCCTCCAATATATTGGTCACACAAAAAAAACCTTGCTCTAAGTTTAAGTACGATTTAAACTGATTCGCTTTTGGATGATAACTATTTAATGCCCCAGAATTAGTGCCAATCCAAATGGTGCCTTCACTATCAACCATTAAACTTTCAACTCTACCGTCATCCAGGGCATTTTCGGGTATGGTTTTTCTATCATTAATGATGTAAGGATAGTTGGTAAACCGATTGGTGCTTTGATTATAACTGCAAAGCCCTTGATCATAGGTACCAATCCAAACAACACCTTGCTTATCAACAGCCAATTTACTGATACTGTTGCTGACGAGCGAAAGGCTATCTTTAGCATTGTGTTCCCATTTTTGTACTGTTTTGGTTTTGGTATTATAATTAAACAGGCCGATACCGCTACTTGCCACCCATACATTTCCATCATTATCTGCCGTTACAGCTGTGATGTTTTTATAGGCCTCCTTATGTTTTAGGTCTATCTTGCTGTATTGATTGTTACGGGTATGCCAGGCATATAAACCAGCCGTATCAGCCACAAAACAAATACTGTCGCCCTGACTTCCTCTTATTTCGAGTTGGCTTCTGTTAATTTTATCCGCTCCTAATAAACCATTGGGGGTAAGGGGAGTGGGTGCAAACAGGGTTTTTTGTTTATCAAAATACGCTATGCCCCACCAAGGCATACTTACCCATAGGGTGCCCGATCGATCGTAAAATATGTTATTGATACCCCCTTTAAAATCAGGAAGACTTCCTTCATAAGTACCTGATTCTATTTTTTGACTGATACCGTTTTGGGTATTCAACACATATAGATTATTAAAGTCTCCTCCCATCCAAAGATTATCTTTGCCATCAGAACAAATGACACTTACTGATGCATTTTCTTGATTAAAATCAATGGTATAGTTTGTAAAATTATTTTTGTCGGCATTGTATAGTGACATGCCCTTATCAGTAGCCAACCATACCCGCTTTAATGAATCGGTTAAAATATTGCGGCAATTGGATGGAAGGGCAGTAGCGTTTTTAGAATCAGGCGTAAATTGTTGATAAGCCTTTGTTTTGATATTGAATCGCAATACCGTTTTACCAAACTGTGAAGGTTGTGCATTAAAGATATCCTGATCATTGATCGTATTCATCCATACAATATCGGCATCAGATGGGTCTGCAATAAGCTCAAAAATATTGTAATCTTTTAAGCTTTGGGGTAATGTGAAGTATGGTGTGAATTGCTGATTCTTCACATCAAAATAACTGAGTACATTACCACTAGTCAACCAAATTTTTCCATCGGTATCTTTAATTAGTCGAGTTGGTTTTTTTGTGGAAAATTGATTTTTTCCCTCGCCAGATGAAGTGTATTTTATTAGCGTATTATCTTTCGTATTGAATTTATATATACTGAATTCTCGAGTGATGAAATTATAAGTTGTCAACCATTGCGAATGATTGTCGCTATCATCTATCCAGCCGAAAGGAAATGCGTTCGAAATGGCATCCATCGCTTCTTGGTCAAAAGGCACCTGAACAAATTTATCAGTTCGGGTATCGTAATAATGAATGCCTTCACCAAATGTGTACGCCCATATTGTCCCCTTGTCATCTTGCAATAAATTCCCAATAGAATTAGAGCTAATTATATTTCCCTTGCTATTACGCATAAGGTAGGTTTTAAACTCGTAGCCATCATAGCGTACTAGCCCATTTTGGGTTCCCATCCATAAGTAGCCATTGTTATCTTCCAAGATGTTTTGAATACGTGCTTCAGGCAAACCACTTCTTACATCAAGGGTATTGAAGTAGGGCTTTTTAATCTGAGCCTGTGCTATGCAGCAACAGCTTACTAAAACAATAATTATTAATTTTTTCATGGCTAATGTTTAGTTGTTAATTGAATGATGAAGGTGGTGCCTTCTCCCTGGCCTGTAGGCCGGTCTTGGCCTTCCTTGCTTTCTACTTTTATTTCACCTCCATGCGCCTTCACAATATCATAAGCCAAACTTAATCCCAATCCCGTGCCTTGCCCGGTGGGCTTGGTGGTAAAGAAGGGTTGGAAGATTTTGTCTTTTATGGCGTCGGGGATGCCGGGACCGTTGTCTGTGATGGTTATTTTAACCCCCTCTAATCCCCCTTGAAAGGGGGAAGTTTTCATTGTGCTGACTTTTACAATCGGTCGATATCCTTCGGGTTCTTTTAGGCTTCTTTCGTGTACAGCACTTCGACTTCGCTCAGCACAAGCCTGAAACGCATTGTTAATCAAATTGAGTAGCACACGTCCAATGTCTTGAGGCACCACATTCACTTTTGGCAAATCGGGGTCAAAATCAGTTTCAAAATCTGCGTTGAAGTTTTTATCCTTTGCTCTTAGTCCATGGTAGGATAGTCTTAAGTATTCATCGGCTAGTGCATTGATGTCGGTGGGTTCTTTGGTACCGGAACTAGTTCTGGAATGTTCAAGCATTCCCTTGACGATACTGCTGGCACGTTTGCCGTGGTGGTTGATCTTGGACAAATTTTGGATGACATCATCAGAGATGGCCTTTGCTTCTTCAATATCACCTTTATCCAGTTCTTCTTTTAATTCCTGTAATAATTCTTCACTTACTTCACTAAAATTATTTACAAAATTCAACGGGTTTTGGATCTCGTGAGCAATTCCAGCGGTGAGTTCACCAAGTGATGCCATTTTTTCTGATTGGATGAGTTGGGCTTGGGTAGCTTTTAAATCCTTCAGCGACCGTTGCAAGGCCACATTAGTTTCTTCTATTGCCTTTCTTTTTTGTTCGAGTTCTTCAATGGTTTCTTCGAGAAGTATTGAAGTGGTTCGTTTTACTTTCTCCGTTCGTTCTAGTTTAAATTCGGCAATCTCTAAATCACTTTTTACCCTTTTGGCAGCTTTTATAAGTTCCTCTTTTTTTTCTATCGATATATTTTCGATTTGGCTTAAGAAGTCATTTATGAATTGTAAAGATTGGTTCATTTTACTTTTCTTTCAACGTAACCCAGCAACACATGCCAGAATGAAATTTTGTTCACCTCCATTTATTCTTCCAAACTCTCCATAGGTATAAAAACCAGCCATAGGCACCTGCCAAACTTCCGCTAAACCTTCATTTTCTTTAATGGTTAAGGGGCCTAAAGCGGGTGGTCTGCCAGCACAAGAAAAAATAAGTAATGCATCAGCCTTGTTTTCTGTGTTGGTTTTTAAAGCTTTAGCCTCTGAAATAATTTCTTCCGAAATCTCAAAATCGGGCGGAGTGGTAAAGTGAAATTCATCACCCTCTTCCATTTCTTTATCCATTATCAGTGCATTGGATTTTGCATCTATTGATCGAGGTGATTTAAGAATTGTTTCTCCATTTTTACGTTTTGCAATAAATGGAAAGTCAACGGATATGTCCCTAAAAACATCAAATTTATCATTAATACTTTTTTCAGACATCCCCAAATATTTTAAATACATATAGGCCGCTGGTTTACCATCAATACTAAATACTTTATTCCCCGAACTTTTCGTTACCGTCCTTGTAATTCCCAAAGGTGTCCATCCGTGAATTGCCATACCTTGTAAAGAAATTTTATCACAATCAAAAGCCAATGAAACTATGCCATTATTAGATTCTTTTTGATGTGTAAAAATATAGCTGTTTTTTAAGCCCCAATCATCGCCAGCCATACCACCAAAAAAGATGGTATCCTCTCCTAATTCTTTTACCATTGCTTTTACAAACTTGCCGCCATCAAAGAATTGTCCATCGGAAAATACGCCACAACTAGATAGCAATAGTGTTGGGTTTTTAAAATGTAAAAATGCGTTTTTTGCGATTAAAGAAGCTGCACCATTTATATTGTTATTTTCAACATCTTCAATACTTATTGCATAATATTCTCTTTTAACATCAAGTAATAGAATTGCAATTTCTCCATCACTATGATAACCATTTATAAACTCACCGCAGGAAGTAGCCCCAAACACATCAATTCCTTGTTTATTCAATAATGCTACTAAGCTTTTTCTGTCTTGTTTAACAGAAATAAAAACTATAGCTAAATTAGGTTTAAACCCGTCAGCCATCGATTTTTCTAGAGCAGTAAGAATTTCTTCGGTTGATTTTCCTTTTAGAGATTTTGCTTTCATTTCTTACTTTTCTTTTAAAGCTACACAGCAGGTAGTTAAATTGTGCATTTCTAAATTTCCCCCGGTAGCTCTGCCAAGTTCTGCATTACTAAACATGCCTGCCATAGGTACATTCCATACATTATTGATTCCTTCTAACTCCTGAGACATCAATGGCCCTAAAGATATGATCCTTCCTAAACAACTAAACACAATTAAAGCATCTGCCTCGGGCATTTCTGTGTTTTTTAAATTTTCTACACCTTTTACAACTTTTTCTATTACGTCAAAATCAGGAGGGAGGGAAAAACGAACTTTTGAACCCTGAGGAACTGAGCCACTTGTATAAAAAGAATGATCGGTCCAATCTACTTGTAATCCTGGACGCATGATAGGGTCTCCTTTTTCGCGTTGTAGTTGCAAAGGAAAAATGGCGGCAATTTCTACTAGCAGATTACTATTTCCGGGCGTCACATTTTGGATACCACCATACTTGGCTGTAATATCCAATACGGGAACATTATCTACCGTATAAACATGATTGCCTTCACTTTTTGTTACCGTTTTTTCTGTACCTACGGCTTTCCAACCACAAGTAGCGATACCTTTTATTTCTACTTTAGTTTCGTCTAATGCAATACATACCATTGCATTGCCGCTATCTTGGCCATTTGTAAAAACAAAAGTTCCTGAAAACGAATAATCATCTCCCGCGGCACCTCCAAAAGCATTTACATCCATTCCAATTACGTCTTCTAAGCCATGAAGAATTTCTTCGCCATCAACAGCGAGATTGCTAATACCCAGTAAAAAAGCGGGTTTGGGAAATTTATTTTTAGCTTTTTGTGCAATATTTTTGGCAATCTCTCTGTAATTTCTATCAGGATATTCTTCAAATAGAATTTGAAAATAATCTTTATTCATGTCGAGCAATAAAATAGCTGCTGAATTTTTTTCTGGTTCCCCATCGGTAAATTCGCCATTGGTAGTACATCCAAAAATGGCTATATTTTTTGCATCCAATAATTCACTTATTGCAATTCTATCCAAACTTTTTGAAATAAAGCAGATTGCTAACGTTGGTTTATAGCCGCCTGTCATGCTTTGCTCTAAAGCTGATTTAATTTCCTCAGTTGATTTTCCTTTAATTGATTTTGCTTTCATGTTTTTTTTATTTTATAAAGTTAAAGAAATAATAAATGTACTTCCGATATTTTCTTCTGTCCTAACTTCCAATTCCCCCCCATGTGCTTTCACAATATCATAAGCCAAACTTAACCCCAGACCCGTGCCTTGCCCGGTGGGTTTGGTGGTAAAGAAAGGCTGGAAGATTTTATCCCGGATTTGTTCCGGGATCCCATTTCCGTTGTCTGAAACTGAAATTTGAATACCACTTTCTGTAGATTTGGTTGCAACCATAATTTTTGGATTTTCAACCTCTTGAACTGCTTGAAAAGCATTGTTAATCAGGTTCAAAAGCACACGTCCAATGTCTTGAGGCACCACATTCACTTTTGGCAAATCGGGATCAAAATCAGTTTCAAAATCTGCGTTGAAGTTTTTATCTTTTGCTCTTAGTCCATGATAGGATAGTCTTAAATATTCATCGGCCAATGCATTGATGTCCGTAAGTTCTTTTTCGCCTTTGCTACTTCGGCTATGAGCCAGCATGCCTTTGACGATGGCATCTGCACGTTTGCCGTGGTGGTTGATTTTTTCTGAGTTTTCGCCAATATCTTTTAAGATTG
>CAZVFM010000164.1:0-6276 GCA_964626095.1 uncultured Roseivirgaceae bacterium
ATGTGTATGGAAGCCCTAATACATACGCAGGCTTCACCATCTTAGACAAACGCATCACTGTAATTGGCCCGGGCCGCGCACCAGAAAAAAATCTGCCTTTACAAGCAATAGTTGATGGAGCTGTCATTCGCAATAGTCCAGCCACTGGCAGTGCTAACGGATCTGAACTGCATGGTTTGGTCTTTACAGGGTTGGTTTTTTTAAGTCGTTTACAGGTAGGTGGTGACTTAGCTGTTAATAACATCAGAGTTATTCGATGTCAGTTTAATAACCAAGTTCATTGGCAGGCAAATTCTTCCGGACATTTACTGGAGGGAAATATATTTTATTCTCTTTTAAATTTTACTACATCAAGTACTTATGAAAATTTTCTCTTTCAGAATAATGTTATCTTCTTTACAGTATCGTCAATTAGCACTCAAATTTTAGGACTAACTAACAGTGTAAACGTTAGGTTTGATCATAATTTGTTTTATAGCAATAACAATGGCGGAGGTAATGTTGTCTCCGTGTTTGGGAATAACTGTCGCTTCCTTGATTTCTCCAATAACATATTCAACCAGGCGAATGCCGGATTAAATGTGAGCTTTAGCACATTCACGAATAACATTACAAACAACATTACACTAAACTCAACCAATGCAACATCGAATGCTACACCTTGGCTCGTCAACAACAATGTTGATGGTGGTGGAAATGTTTCGAATCAGAGTCCGCAATTAACAGCTCAAACCGCAGTGGATGCCGGAAATAGTTCTCAGTTATTGGATTTTAGGGTTGTAGCCGGTCCAGCACAAGATGCAGGTTCTGATGGAAAAGATTTAGGATTATTATATGACGCTGTAGGTAGTCTTAACTGGGAAAATAGCCGTAATGCCCGATTGCCAAGAATATTCAGCATGAATATTACTACACCCACGGTTTCCACTGGGGGCAATATCAGTGTAAGCATTGATGCACGTAAGAGCAATTAAGATCGGCAATAAGCCTACTACGCAAAATGTTAAAACGTCTATACCGGATCAGTTTATGCAGCCTGTTACTTGTCTGCGCCTTTGCTTTGCTTTTCAAGCAAGCTCACGCACAGGTAATAGAGTCTGCTGAGTATTTTTTTGATACCGATCCGGGTATTGGTAATGCCACACCTTTAGCCATTCCTTCTGGTGATCAGGTTACGCACTCAGCAAGTATCTCCATTGCCTCACTTTCTCCTGGTTTTCATTTACTTGGCATTCGCGTAATGGAAAGCGGTGGATTGTGGAGTCAGTTTGAGTTGCGAGGCTTTTATATTACCTCTTCCGTTAACGATGTCTCTAATATTTTAGCTGCCGAATATTTCTTCAATGAAGATCCCGGTGTGGGTAATGGAAATAACATTGCTGTTACTCCAGGAGAGAGTATTGTAATCAATATTGATATCTCAACTACAGGTCTATTACCTGGTTTTAACTTTCTAGTTGTGCGCACACTTGATGCAGATAATCGCTGGGGAATTTTTGAAAGTCGTGGATTTTATATCACAACTGCTACAGATGATGCAGCTGATATCACAGCCGCAGAATACTTCTTTGATGCTGATCCTGGTGTAGGCAATGGCACAGCCATTCCAGTAACAGAAGGGGCTACAGTCAATGCTACTATAAGCTTGCCGAGTACGGGTTTGGATCCCGGTTTCCATTTTCTTGCTGTAAGAACAAAAGGTACAGATGAACGCTGGGGAATTTTTGAGAGCAGGGGATTTTATGTTACCGGTGCAGCTGCTGATGTGGCAGATATTATTGATGCTGAATACTTCTTTGATAGTGATCCTGGAATTGGCAATGGAATTTCGCTTTCAATTCCATCTGGTGCAGTTTCAAATTTTACCATTGATATTCCAAGTGAAGATCTAGACCCCGGTTTTCATTTTCTCGCTGTACGTATTAAACGTGCCGATGGTAGTTGGGGGATATTTGAATCCAGGGGCTTTTACATTTCAGCAGCCGCACAAGATGCCGCGGAAATTGTGGCAGCAGAATTTTTCTTTGATGGCGATGATCCAGGTGAAGGACTGGCCACCTCACTTACCATAAATGATCCGGGAAATATTGTTGTTCAGGATTTTAGTATTGAAACAACATCACTTAGTCCCGGTGATTACATCTTAAGCATGCGTGTAAAAGACAGCAACAATTTATGGAGTCTGGTAGAAACTGATACTTTCATCATACTTGATTGTACAGCTCCGGATGAACCGATTGTAAATGATGAAAGTCGCTGTGATGAGGGTACATTAACACTCACAGCAAGTGGTGCAAGCGGAACACAGGAATACAGGTGGTTTGAAGATGCAACAACAACTGTCATTCTATTTACAGGTGAAGTTTTCGAAACACCTGAATTAAGTGAATCAAGATTTTATTATGTAAGTATTTTTGATACTGATACCTCATGTGAAAGTGAACGAGCAGAAGTTAGTGCAGCTATTAATGCGCTTGATCAACCTGTAATAAATCCATCAGGTGAAATAAGCATCTGTCAGGGAAGTACTGTCATTCTATCTGCACCTGTTGGCTTTACGGTATATCAATGGTCAACAGGAGAGATAACGAGACAAATCCTGGTAAATACTGCCGGGAACTATACTGTACAAACAGGTGATGGAAACTGTTTAAGTGAGCCCGCAGATTCTGTAATTGTGGTGCTAATTCAGGATCCTCCATGCAGCCCTCCAACTCCCAATGCGCCTCCCGTAATTAGTAAAGAAGTGGTGGCCACACAAATTGAAGGACGTATAGAAATTGATCTCACGGCTTTCGTAAGCGATCCCGATAACAATATTGATTTTTCATCGCTCAGGGTAATCAATAATGAAACCTCAAGAGGCATTCCTGCATTTATAGATCCTGCTTTTATTCTCATCATCGATTACAGTGGTAATCCATTTACCGGTACTGACCGGGTAACCCTAGAAGTGTGTGATTTAGCAGGAGCTTGTGTTCAGGAAGTATTGGATATTGAAGTAGTTGGAGAAGTGATTGTATTTAATGCAGTAACACCAAACGGTGATGGCATTAATGATTTCATGCTTATAAAATACCTTGAAGTAATTCCAGGCGCTGAGCAAAACAAAGTTTTCATCCTTAATCGCTGGGGCGATGTGGTTACAGAGATTACAAACTATAATAATGTTGAAAGAATATTTACCGGGCAAAGTAATTCAGGATCTGAATTACCTGCAGGTACCTATTTCTATAAAATAGAATTCTCGGGAAACATTAAACCAATTACAGGTTTCTTAAACTTAATTCGATAGGCCATGAAAAAATCTACCATAATCATCGTACTAGGCATATTAAGTTTTAGTGCTGTAGCACAGCAAGATCCTTTATACTCACAATACATTTTCAATCCCTATTTACTTAACCCAGCCTATTCCGGTTTCTCGAAAGATTTAAATGCCATGGCTGCCTATCGGGTACAGTGGGTAGGATTCAATGGTAGTCCCACCACCTTCAGTGGTACGGCTAACATGTCATTGGTTGACAATAAAATGGGTTTAGGCATTTTAGTATTGAACGACAAAATTGGAACCAACAGCACAACAGAATTCAGCGCCACTTATGCTTACCATCTGGAATTAACAAATGGCAGTCGCATTTCATTTGGTTTACAAGCCGGTGGTATTAATTTCCAAAATGATTTTAATGAGTTGATTGCGAGCCCCGGTGATCCTCAATTACAAAACAGGGTGAGCGAGTTTGCGCCTAATTTTGGCACCGGTGTTATTTATTCCAACGACAGGTTGTTTGCAAGTCTTTCAGTGCCCAAGTTATTAAAGACCGGCTCACAAACTGGCGGAGATGAATTGGCCCTTTATAATCAGCATTTTTATTTGCAAGCTGCCTATATGGTTTTTCTTTCGAGTCGCTTAAGACTTAAACCCTTTATGCTTGCCCGATTTGTTGGAGGAGCACAACCCAACCTGGATGCAGGTGCAACACTGCTTATTGATAACAGCTATTCATTTGGCATTATGACAAGAAAATTTCACACCTATGGCATGCTGGCCAGTTTTAATATTGGTGATAACCTTCGATTAGGTTACGTATATGAAATGCCAACAAATAAATCTGTGGGAATGAATTTCGCCAGTCATGAAGTTACTTTGGGATTGAGGTGGCAGCTATTCAGCTTCCATGATATTACCTCATACAACAGCTTTTGAACAAAGGGGATCTCTAAACAAGCTTTTTTAGAATTTGCTTGATAAATCCGGGGCCTTCGTAAACAAAGCCGGTGTATATCTGAATAAGATCTGCACCGGCTTTTAGTTTTTCAATAGCATCATTGGCATTCATAATACCTCCAACACCAATAATGGGAAAATCTTTACCTAATTTTTTTCTTAAATAAGCAATCACTTCATTCGAACGATTACAAAGTGGTGCGCCACTTAAACCACCAGCACCAATCTGTTTAGTTTTTTCACCAGATGTTTGCAATGCATCTCTTGAAATAGTTGTATTGGTGGCGATAACCCCATCGGTTTTGGTTTGCTGAAGAATGTCAATAATATCATCTAACTGTGCATCTGTAAGATCAGGTGCAATTTTTAACAATACCGGTTTGGGTTTAGGTTTACTTAACGACAATTGCTTTACATAAGTCAGTAATTTTTTCAGCGGTTCTTTCTCTTGCAACTCACGCAAACCAGGCGTATTGGGTGATGATACATTTACAACAAAATAATCGACATAAGGATACAATGCTTCAAAACAATAAGCATAATCATCAGCCGCATTTTCGTTCGGGGTGATTTTATTCTTTCCGATGTTGCCGCCAACTATTACCTGACTTTTTCTCTTCTTTAATCTTTCAACAGCAATACCTACACCCTCATTATTAAACCCCATGCGATTAATGATGGCTTTATCTTTTGGCAATCGAAACAAACGGGGCTTCTCATTTCCCGATTGTGCTTTTGGTGTTAAGGTTCCAATCTCAATAAATCCAAAACCAAGACAAGCCAGTTCATCTATCAATTTGGCATCCTTATCAAATCCTGCTGCCAAACCAACCGGATTCTTAAATTGTAATCCCAGGATATTTCTTTCGAGAGATGGTCGATGAAAATCAAACAACAATTTCAAGATTGTTTTAAAACCCGGAATCTTGCCTTTTAGTCTGAGTATTGTAAAAGTAAAATGATGAACAGCTTCGGGATCAAAGAGAAATAAAAGCGGACGAACAAGAAACTTATACATGATGCAAATATAGCAACTAACTATTCAGTCATGCCACCACTTAAAGTGATGGCATAACTACTAACTACGCGGATGAAACTCCTGTACTACTTGCTTGAGGTAATCCCTGTCGAGGTGTGTATAAATTTCTGTAGTGGTAATCGACTCATGGCCCAGCATTTCCTGTACGGCTCGCAAATCTGCCCCACCTTCTATCAAATGAGTGGCAAAAGAGTGCCTGAAGGTATGCGGACTGATTTCTTTTTTCAGCCCTATTCTTGCCGCCAGGTCCTTAATCACCATAAACACCATCACGCGACTGAGCTTGCGGCCCCGTCTGTTTAGAAAGGCAAAGCCCTCGAAACCTTTTTGTACAGGAATATGCACGCGCACTTCTTCAAGGTAGATTTTCACATATTTCATGGCGTCTTTTCCAATAGGCACTAAGCGTTCCTTGTTGCCTTTTCCTATTACCCGCAGAAACCCAATATCAAAATAAATATTATTGATGCGAAGCTCTATCAATTCAGTTACCCGCAAACCGGAGCTGTACAGAACCTCCAGCATGGCCCTGTTGCGTGCGCCTTCGGGTTTAGATAAATCAATTGACTCAAACATTCTTTCAATTTCATGATAGCTCAATACATCGGGCAGCTTGCGGCCAAGCTTTGGACCTTCGATTAACTCTGTAGGGTTTTTTTCAACTAGTTCTTCCAACAAAAGAAACTTATAAAATGCTTTTAACCCAGAGAGAATTCGTGCCTGACTGAATGCACTCATCCCTAGCTTATTGATCTCTTCCAGGAATTCGTTTAGATGTTTTGGCTTGATTTGCAATGGCCCAAGATTTTGATTGGACAATTCCGTAAACTCCTTTAGCTTTACTACATCACGCAAATATGCCTGAATGGAGTTATCGCTAAGCGATCGCTCCAGCTTAAGATAATTTTTAAATTGCCTGATAAGCAGGTCCCAGTTCATAGATCAACAAAGTTAAACCAATTTATACAGTGAACATTGTAATAATAAACGGTCCGAATCTTAACCTGCT
>CAZVFM010000165.1:0-5675 GCA_964626095.1 uncultured Roseivirgaceae bacterium
TGTAACAACCAATGCAATTACAATAAACCATATATTAGTGTTTGGCAAAAGTAATTCCATAGTCAATTCAGTTGAGTTGTTTGATAAATATACTGTTTCCGGTTTTATTCAACAAAGTAATTTTTTCTATTAAGCGATTTTCTTTCTGTATGTTTACTGAAATTACTATCTCACAATCACTTGCGAATTTTTGTGTTCTGATTTCTGCTTCAAATGATTTAATCAAGCGCATTACTTCCGCAGTTTGGTCATAATTAAAATTGAGCTGAACTATTGATTTGATTTCTTCATCAACAATTTTGGCTCGATTCAAAACCAACTCTGCAGCAGATTTATATGCTTGTATTAGTCCGCCCACACCAAGTTTGGTGCCTCCAAAATAACGAACCACCACAACCAATACATTGCTAAGCTCATTCGATTTTATTTGTCCAAGAATAGGATCACCGGCTGAGTGGTTTGGTTCGCCATCATCATTCGCTCTGAATGTTTTTGAATCAGTTCCAAGTACATAGGCATAGCAGTGGTGGCTGGCATCAAAGTATTTTTTGCGCAGGATGGTAAGCTTTTCTTTGACCTCTTGTTCGTTACTAACGGGATAGGCAAAGGCCAGAAATTTACTGCCCTTTTCTTTGTATTGGGCTTCAGAAGCCTCTTTAATGGTTTTAAATGAAGATATGATCATAAAGCAACCCTATCCACAAATTTCGCGTCTTAATAAAGTATTTAGTCAATAAGATAAGCAACCTTTGTTTCTCTCGTATGTCATTAGAGCAATTAATTTCCAAACAAAAAATTCAAACCAATAAGATCATGAAAAAAACTTCCTTTATCCTAATGGCATTTTTCTGCCTGATTTTCATTTCGTCAAGCAATGCCCAAAAACGGGAAAGCGTTAATGTAGACAATTTTAGTGGTGTTGTTTTGCGCACAGGTGGCAATGTATATATCAAACAAGGGAAAGAAAGCCGTGTTGAAATAGAAACCAGTGATGAAATACGCGAAATGTTGGATGTATTTGTAGAGAAAGGGAGTCTGGTGATAGAATTTCAGCGCAATACCCGTAACTGGAACATGAGGGGCAATAATCCGCTGAACATATACATTACCATGAATGAACTGAACAAGCTTAGCATCAGCAGTTCAGGGCATATAAGGACAGAAAATAAATTCAAAACCGACAATCTCGATTTAAAAATCAGCGGATCAGGAACTATTGAAGTTGCCGCGGATGCAAACAACATCAATGCCGATATTTCCGGATCAGGGACTATTCGCATGAAGGGAAGCAGCAATACCCTTAATCCGAAAATAAGTGGAAGTGGCAGAATTGAAGGAGAAGAACTCATAGCCAAATCAAGCAATATTAAAATATCAGGCTCGGGCAACTGCAGCGTAAACGTAAGCGAATCGCTGGACGCAAATATAAGTGGAAGTGGAAATGTTTATTATTCAGGCAGTCCGAATAACGTAAATTCAAGTGTGGCTGGTAGTGGAAAAATAAGAAAGGTTAATTAATTAGCGAAGTTTAAACTTCTGATCAAAGAATATAAGTTAACGATTCGGGAATTTAGAACTCCTAAAATCTCGAATCGTTAATTTTTTATTTATGCCTGATCAATCCCTCCACAATTAAATACTGTGCGGTAATATAGGTAAGCATCACTGCTAATCCTGAAAAAGCAAATGGCTGCATAAATTTAGCAATGGCCAGCAAGCTATCGGATAGCATAAAGATCAAAGCACCACCAAGTGTAAACCAAAAACTCTCTGAGCTTGTACGACCAAAACGGAACAAGGCATTCAACGTCATCAATACAATTACCATTGCGTAAACTACAACAGGCAGTAGCATATCCCCCAGGTGTGGATACAACACAACAACCAGCCCGGTACCAGCTAAAATAATTGGAAAAGCAAAACGTAATTTTTTCATTCCAATGAGTTCATCCCTGATCTCTTCATTTTTGTGCTGACGATAAACAAAAATATAAGCTATGTGTGCCAGCAAAAATGCAATCAATCCGGAAATAAAATAGTTATCAGATATGTTCACATACATCAACAAAACATCGCCTAGAAAAGAAAAGAATAAGCCTAACAACAACAAGTACGATAAAGGTTGAGAATTACGCTGTCGTTCCCTAACATAATACAACATCAGCAAGGGTAAAATAAATGGCTTAGAAAGTTGGTGTAGAAAATTCCAGCTAAAAACAATACTCAATAGTTGTACCACTACTACCAGTAAAAACGACAGAAAAATTACTTTGTGCTTATGCATGCACTTTGACTTTTTTCTTTTTCAATACTAAGTATGTAAAAGCAGTTAAGGCCAGCAAACCGCAAGTAAGAAAAGTAAGTGGAAAATTTTCTGATTTGTTTGCATAAATAAATCCTGACAATACTGCGCCCATACCAATTCCTACTTCCATAAAGATATATAAACTTGAAATAGCCCTGCCCTTGAATTTATCATCAGCCAAATCCGTTGCCCATGCAAATAAAGTAGGACTTGTCATGCCATGTGCCAATCCGTAAAAAACGGCAATAACAAACAGATGCATAGGTTTTACAGCAAAACCAATCAGCAACATGGCAATGGCCAATAATCCTGTTGAAACTTTAAGTACAATCTCGCGACCATAACGATCGGAAACACGTCCCGCCAACAAGCGAACCACAATGGATGATAATGTGAAAATGGTAAAGAATAATCCCTTGTTGCGTATACCTAAAAATTCATTGAAGTCGGGAATCACAGTAAGCACAGCACCAAAAGAAAAAGCAGAAAGCGCCATAACCAAACATGGTGCAATTACTTTCGGCTCAAGAAAATCGCGCTTGTGAATTTTCAAGAGTTTAAGATCCGGTTTGTACTTGTCAGTAAGTGTTTCTTTCATGCCAAACACAATCAATATGGACAGCAAAGCCATACCCGAAGAAGCATAGAACATTACATCAATAGAAAAATTATTTGCAATCGGACTTCCAATAGCTAAACCACCTGACATGCCTATGGTACCGAAAGTGCTGAGTATGCCCATGGCCTCTCCTCTTCTGTTCATGGGTATGATATCGGCAGTGTAAGCAGTAAGCCCGGTGGGTGTAAAGCCGGTTGAAAAACCATGTAAAAAACGCAGCAATAAAAATCCGGCAACAGAAGTGAGTATGGGGTAGAACAAACTCACTACCACGCAAACCACTGCACCCATAATCATGACCGGCTTACGCCCGATGCGGTCGGCCATTTTGCCGCTGAATGGCCGCGACAATGCCGCGGTTACTGTAAAGAGTGAAATGATAAGACCCTTGTATTCTGCCCCACCAAGTCCTGTGATATAGCTATTCAACTCCGGGATGATCATGTTGAAGCTGGCGAAGAACAACAAAGAACTGGAGCAGAGTAACCAAAACTGTGTGGTATAAACTTTAGCAGGTTTGGGGCTTTGATCAGACTGAATCTCTACTACAGATTCTGTTTCGTAAAAAACCGTTCTCATTGCGGCAAATGTCGGGAATAATTATGAGCAATCAAGTAATTAGCCTTACACGTAATTAAAGAATAATTGGTTTTTCTCCTACCTCAAGATGATTTGCTATCTTGGACTTCACAATGAATACCATTAACACATGACCATTCAAAAAGCCCAGCAAGAAGTTGATCAGTGGATCAAAACGCATGGTGTGCGTTACTTCAATGAACTAACCAACATGGCTGTACTTACCGAAGAAGTAGGCGAACTGGCGCGCATTATAGCCAGGCGCTATGGCGAACAATCAGAAAAAGAAAGCGATAAAGGCAAAGACCTGGGCGATGAAATGGCCGATGTGCTTTGGGTGCTCATCTGTTTAGCCAATCAAACCGGAGTTGATCTTACTGAGGCACTAAAGAAAAACATTGAAAAGAAAACGAATCGCGATAAAGATCGTCACCAGCAAAATCCTAAACTGAAATGAAAAACAAATTAATCCTTGTCGCTTTTATCATTGGCTTGGCATCCTGCAAAGAGCATCCGAAAGCGGATCAAATTGTGATTGGTACAATCTGGACAAGTAATGCAGCAGCACCCTGGGCCGAAGCCTTTGCTGTTGTAAATGATTCTATAGTAGCTGTAGGTTCTAAAAAAGAAGTAGAGAAATGGAAAGGTGCAAATACAACTATTATAGAAGCTGCTTCGAAACAATTAATCGTTCCGGGGTTTATTGATTGCCATACCCATTTTATGGATGGGGGTTTCGCGCTGTCGTCTGTTCAATTGCGCGATGCAGCCACGCCACAGGAATTTATTCAACGCATCAAAGATTTTGCGAAAAATTTACCTGAAGGCAGTTGGATACTCAATGGCGACTGGGATCATGAAAACTGGGGAGGTGAATTGCCCACACGACATTGGATAGATTCTGTTACACAAAACAATCCGCTTTGGATTAACCGCCTGGATGGACACATGAGTCTTGCCAATTCAGCCGCTTTAGAAATTGCTGGCATTACAGATAAAGTAAAGGATGTAGCTGGCGGTAGCATTGTGCGCGACAGCAAAGGAAAAATCACCGGAGTATTTAAAGACAATGCGATGAACTTAATCTGGCCTTTTGTACCCGATGCCAGCGATGAACAAAAAGATGATGCGCTCCGTGCAGCCATGCATTACGTGGCGTCACATGGTGTTAGCTCTGTACATAACATGAGCGGCTCTATGGATGTATTTGAGCGCGCACACAAAGAAAACAAACTCATCACCCGCATTTATTCCGGTATGGTATTAAGTGATTGGAAATTACTGGCAGATAAAATTGAACAACAAGGTCGTGGCGATAAATGGCTGCGCATAGGCAACCTGAAAGAATTTGTGGATGGCTCACTCGGTTCGCATACTGCAGTATTTTTTGATGCATACGATGATGCCCCAGACGATTTTGGATTTCTTGTTACTCCTGAAGAAGTACTCTACAACAGAATCAAATCTGCAGATAGTGCCGGATTACATATTATGACACATGCTATCGGTGATAAAGGCATACATGAACTGCTCAATATTTATGAACGTGTTGCAAAAGAAAATGGCGAACGGGATCGCAGATTCAGGATAGAACATGCACAACATATACATCCCGATGATATAAGACGCTTTGCGGAATTAAATGTTATTCCCAGCATGCAGCCTTATCATGCCATTGATGACGGGCGTTGGGCCGAAAAGCTGATTGGTTACGAGCGGAGTAAAACTACTTATGCCTTTCGCGCTTTATTGGATGCAAACGCAACACTTGCTTTTGGCAGCGATTGGTTTGTAGCGCCTCCAATTCCGCTTTATGGTATTTATGCATCAGTTACACGCAGCACCCTCGATGATAAAAATCCGGAGGGTTGGATACCAGAGCAAAAAATTTCTGTGGCCGATGCTTTAATGGCCTATACCATCAATGCGGCTTATGCCAGTTTTGAAGAAAATATCAAAGGGAGTATTGAAACAGGCAAGCTTGCCGATTTTGTAATTCTTGATCACAATCTGTTTGAGATACAAGCAGAAGAAATAAAAAATGTAAAAGTGTTGAAAACAGTAGTGGGAGGTAAAACTGTTTACGAACATCGCTGATGGTTCTTCTTTATTTGAAGCCTACCTCTGAAATAACCAACAAGGATTTAATAAGCCCATATGCGCAAACCAACC
>CAZVFM010000165.1:5685-6202 GCA_964626095.1 uncultured Roseivirgaceae bacterium
AAAGTATATAACTGCAAACAACATAAAGGCACATGAACAGAGTAAATAAATATTAAGTAATTTACTTTTAAAATTATTATAGTGCTTTAGCGTCAACCAGGTTCCTGTTATACTAAATACCGCAAAAAGTACGGTGCCTAAAAAAACACCCAGTGTTCTCCAGTTTATAAATGCAGATGTAGTGATGTTTTTAAGTTGAGTAATATCAATGAAACAGTAAAAAGCAAAGGCAAAAGATATAAAGGCCAGACAAGGTAAGGCACGTATTCTAAAATCGTTGAACTGAATATTTTTTGTTAGCCACATGATTAGCCAAACTACAAAGGCTATAACCAGACTTAATCCGAAAGTAATCCACAACAACATGAGTATGCGCAATGTCCAGACAAATAATGCGCTTGACTTATAGTAATAGGTATCACCCAGCATCATCACTTTCTTATCTCCATCATTTAAAAATGTTACCGTTGTGTAATCTCTTTTAATA
Organism: uncultured Roseivirgaceae bacterium; assembly: GCA_964626095.1. Taxonomy (GTDB): domain Bacteria; phylum Bacteroidota; class Bacteroidia; order Cytophagales; family Cyclobacteriaceae; genus DAOLDI01. The sequence goes on from CAZVFM010000165.1 coordinate 6,173, forward strand.
TCTCTGAAATGTCTGTCGCCCAGCGGTACA
>CAZVFM010000166.1:0-6164 GCA_964626095.1 uncultured Roseivirgaceae bacterium
GATGCCTTCAAAATTGCAAAGAAAGTGTTGCGACTAATACGCGATGAGCAATCAGAAGTTAAAAACGATTTACTGGAGTGGCTAAAGGAAAATACTACTGATAATGAAGACAAGTACAGTTCACATCTTCACAGCGAATCAGAGGAGGCAGCTCTTAAAGTTGAAGAAGTACCTGCTCAGTACAGCGACAGCTCTCCGGTTGTAGATGGGAGAGAAATTTTGCAAGCTTGTTTTGATGCTGCTCTGGCAAGAGACCCACGGGTGTTTGCCTTTGGTGAAGATGTTGGTAAGATAGGCGATGTGAACCAGGCTTTTGCAGGCTTGCAGGATAAGTATGGCGAATTGCGTGTTTCAGATACTGGGATTAGAGAGTGCACCATTATAGGCCAGGGAATTGGCGCGGCACTTCGCGGCCTTAGACCCATAGCTGAAATACAATACTTAGACTACCTTTTATACGCCATACAAATATTATCAGATGATTTGGCCTGTTTACAATACCGCACCAAAGGCGGACAGAAGGCACCACTGATTGTGCGTACACGTGGTCACCGATTGGAGGGTGTTTGGCACTCGGGCTCACCTATGGGTATGATACTTCACAGTTTAAGGGGCATGTATGTGTTGACACCACGTAATATGACTCAGGCAGCCGGATTTTACAATACGCTACTCAAATCAGATGACCCCGCCTTGATTATAGAATGTTTGAATGGGTATCGATTAAAAGAAAAATTACCCGACAACATTGCTGAATTTACTTTGCCTTTAGGTGTGCCTGATGTTTTGAGAGAAGGTGAGGATATTACAATCGTTACCTACGGATCTATGTGTCGCATTGTATTGGAGGCAGCAGAAGAACTGGCAAAGTTTAACATATCTTGTGAGGTGATTGATGTACAAAGCTTATTGCCTTTTGATTTACATCACAGCATAGTTGAATCAGTAAAGAAAACCAACCGTGTGGTTTTTGCAGATGAAGATGTGCCTGGAGGCGCAAGTGCCTATATGATGCAAAAAGTGCTGGAAGAGCAAGGTGCTTATCACTACCTGGATTCAGCACCCTTAACCATTGCTGCTAAGGCGCACAGACCTGCTTATTCTTCTGATGGAGATTATTTTTCCAAACCCAATGTTGAAGAAGTTTTTGATAAGGTGTATGCCATGATGGCCGAAGCCGAACCAGAAAAGTTTCCTTCAATTTACTAACACTGATTTAGAAAGCTCTATTTGATATCGTCCAGCGTGAACTCCGGGGTTTCAATGGTATTGCTGCGATTAAGCGCACGGTCCTGGATGGTTACCCTGAGTTTTAATACTCTCAAATTAAAAAACGGCCTAAAACCTATCGACTGCATATCATAGGTCAATCTACCCTCAAGCGGAGATGGCCTGGTTTGATCTTTTAACAAAGGAAAACGCCCGTTGAAATCTGTTCCGCATGCACCTGGTTGAATAAATTTCCAATCGAATTCAGTAAACGAGCCATCGGGATTTTTAACAAAAAACTCTACAAAAATATTATAGTGATTGGGATTTTGTTCAAAGTAAACAGTATCCATAACAATGTCACCACCTATTGTAGGATTAATAACCCAATTGGTACAAGTGTAGGGGTGTTCATAGGGGGGGAGTAGGTCTTCAAAACCTGGCCTACTGCGGGTGCTATAAACGATCAGGTCTCCATTATTATCTATATAGTAGAATATTTCACTGTATTCACCAGATTCGTCTGCCGGATTGGTTGGATCAAATCCCAGATCCCCATCACCATCTTTGAACTTGATCGTGATTTTTAAAGTATCCTGATTTTGAAGCCCGGGTACTTCCCTGAAAACAATCTGGTCAAACTCAATTTCAGGAACTACCGGGAAATTGGGTGTTTCGAAGCAGCCGTTGAATAACAGCAACAAAACAATAACCGGTAGAAATTTTATTAGTTTCATTTTTTAGTTTTACTCCGTCAAATTAGGAAACGATTGAACTATCCCAAAAGTTTTACCATTCAATTCTCATCAATAAACGATGCAAACTTTGACCAAATTGCGCTTGAGCTCTTTCATTTTCAGGCGCTAAATAACAATGTATATGCTCAATACCTTAAAGCACGTAAAATTAGTCATTCAAATATAAAGGCTATTCGAGATATACCTTTCCTTCCTATTTCCTTTTTTAAGTCGAAAGAAATTAAAACCGCGTCTTGGCAGGAGGAGGGCATATTTCAAAGCAGTGGCACCACAGGAGAGCAAACCAGCAGGCATTTTGTAAGGCACGTGTCTGAGTATCTTGAAAATGCGCAAAACTGTTTTGAGCAGTTCTATGGACCTCTAAATCAGTACCATTTTTTTGCTCTTTTACCTTCTTATTTGGAGCGAGAAAATTCATCATTGGTGGTCATGATGGACCATTTTATTAAAAGAAGTGAGTCGAAATTCAGCGGGTTTTATTTATATAATACAGACGAAATGCTGCGCCAGTTAGACAAAGCCCGTGTACAAAAAAGAAAAATTATCTTGTGGGGGGTGAGTTTTGCTTTGCTAGATCTGGCAGAGCAATACAATATTGATTTGAGCGATTGCTTGATTCTGGAAACGGGTGGGATGAAGGGTAGAAGAGTAGAAATTACCAGACAAGAACTCCACACTACCCTTTCTAAGGCATTTAAGGCAGATGTGATTCATGCGGAGTATGGCATGACTGAAATGATGTCACAGGCCTATTCTTTGGGGAGGGGCATATTTTGCTGTCCCCGGAGCATGAAAATCCTCGTTCGTGACATCAATGACCCATTCAATTACGTAAAAGTGGGTAAAACAGGCGGTATTAATGTGATTGACCTGGCCAATTTTCACACCTGTGCATTTATTGAGACAGAGGACCTGGGAAAATGCGATTTTGATGGTAATTTTGAGGTTTTAGGCCGTTTTGATCAAAGCGATATTCGGGGCTGTAATTTACTTCTAGGTTAAGAATTCTTCGTTAAGCGGCAACTTTTGACCGATGAGTTTGTTTTCTTTCCGAAGAATGATAATTTTGTTCATCCACTACAAAAAAGAAAAACGATGAAAAAAGTAGTTATCCTAGTAATTGTTGCCGCATTTTTATCTGCTTGCAGCCAGTATACCTGTCCTACTTACTCAAAAAGTGAGAAAACTGAATCTGTAAAGCGCATTTAATTAGCATTACAGGTACCGCTTTACATCATCGGGACTAATCGTATCCCCGCTCATAATTACCAGGCGCTCCACCACGTTCCTCAGTTCGCGTATATTTCCTGTCCAATCGTGCTTCTGTAATTCTTTCAATGCATTTTCCTGTATTTTCTTCTTTTTTGTACCCTGTTCAATGGCAATATCCGACAGGAATTTTTCGGCTAAAAGAGGAATATCTTCTTTTCGTTCATTCAATGCTGGTACTTTAATAATGATTACTCCAAGCCGGTGGTAAAGATCTTCCCTGAATTTGTTCTCTGCTATTTCTTTCTTCAGGTCTTTATTGGTGGCGGCTACCACCCTTACATTCACAACAATTTCTTTTTCGCCACCCACCCGGGTGATTTTATTTTCCTGTAGTGCTCTTAATACTTTTGCCTGAGCCGAAAGACTCATGTCACCAATTTCGTCAAGAAATAAAGTGCCCCCTGTAGCTTGTTCAAATTTTCCAATCCGCTGTTTAACTGCCGATGTAAATGAGCCTTTTTCATGACCAAACAATTCACTTTCTATCAATTCTGAGGGAATGGCTGCACAATTGACTTCTACCAGACTGCTTCCGGCACGTTGACTCTTTTCATGTATCCACCGGGCTACTAATTCTTTGCCTGATCCGTTAGGGCCGGTAATCAGCACCCTTGCTTCAGTAGGGGCTACTTTTTCAATCATTTGTTTTACCTCGATGATTGCAGCCGATTCTCCAATTATTTCAAAGCCTTTACTGATTTTATTTTTTAGGCTTTTGTTTTCTCTTTTAAGCGTATTTCGCTCCAACACATTTTTGATGTGTATAAGTATAACGGGCACATCGAATGGCTTTTCAATAAAAAAATCAGCTCCATTTTTAATTGCATCCAGCGCTGTTTCTTTCGTGCCATGAGCCGAAATCATGATGAAGGGTGTGCTTACTCCTGTTTTTTTTGATTTTTCCAATACCTCTATTCCATCCATTTTTGGCATCTTCACATCACAGAGCACTAAATCAAAAGAATTTTCAGTCAAGGCCTGAAATCCTTCCTGACCATCTTTGGCTTCTTCGACTTCAAATTTTTCGTATTCAAGTATTTCGCGTAGAGAAGACCTGATGTTGGTCTCATCATCTATGATTAAAATTTTTGCCATGATGCAAGGTTATGAATTTGAACTAAGCACACAAAATAAAAAACCTTCGCAAACCTAGGAAAGCATGCGAAGGTTAATAATAAACATAAGCCTGTAAGCCGGATTCTGTATCCTGACCTACGGTCAGAACCCTTATCATTTGTCTTTTCAACCTACCCATCCTGTCAACACCAAGGCTCCTGACGGGCAGCCAGGAAATCCGCAAGCGGATTTAACAGGACCTATTTGGTCTTTCAACTCATAAGGTTTGCCTTGCCCCCGGTGTTACCACCGAAGCGGTGGGCTCTTACCCCACCTTTTCACTATGACCCTCCAAAGCTTTAGCGAAGGAGGGCTACCTGTTTTCTGTGGCACTTTCTGTCAACTAGCCTTTGAGATTAATTGCCCACGGTTTCCCATGGTATGATGCCCTTTGTTGCCCGGACTTTCCTCCCCGACAGTCGGGGCGATAAGGCAGCTTATGCTTATGCAAAACTAAACAAAAAAGCGGGAGTAATTAGTTTAGTAATTACCCCCGCTTTTAAGGTAAACCAGTTTAAAGACTAGTGTACGTCCTGTCCTGTGAGTTTGAATTCAAACTCATCTGCAATATTGGCAACTTCCTGAATAATTTCCTTTATCTGCTCTTCGCTTACATTATCAATATAGGCCGAAGCTTCAACTTGTAGTTGGTTATCATTAATGGCAAATTTAGAATGTACCAAATCGGTATTGGTTTCAAGTATTTCCTTTAAATTAATACTGCTGTTGTACTCACAAACCTTTGACTTGAGTTCAATGATTTGCTTATCGAATTGAGGTATAAATTTTACACTACCCAATACCGTTTGAAAACGATCGTCTTTAAGTGGTACAATAATGATGGATTTACTGTTGTCGTAATCGGAATACGTGCCGCCAATTTCGCTGGCATAGCTTTGCATGAGTTGGTTCAGGTTCATAGGAAGGTAATTTAAGTTTCAAATTACAAAATGCCCCTGAATTATGTTGGGTTTAAAAATAAAATAAATAGAATTTTTGTTTCCCCTTGCCGATTTCAAGGCTGGGAGCAGGCAGTTTAATCATGTTGGCAAGGAATAGTGCTGTACGAATCACTTTTGATTTCGACTTGATGGTGGTAAGGTCAGGGTCAAGAGCAAAATAAAACTGTCTGTTTGCCTGGTATCCATTGGCTATATTTTGTGCATCCCTCGCGTATACCATTCCCTCTGCACCATAACCTACAGCTATATTTAGCCATTTGGGAAATTTCATGAACTTATCTATGTCAAAAGAAAGCCACATGGTTTGTCCGTTATAATCTTTGAACAATTCTGTAACAAAACTATCGCCCAATACTTCGGGTCTTAGGGGAGCGTAAGGTGTTCGTTGAAAAGATACCTTGGGGTAAATTCTTACTTCATTCCAAACATGTTGCTGAGTTAAATAGAATCCAGCGCCAAGGGCATTTGCTGCAAGATCACCAACTGAAGCACCATATGCTGCAGAATAACCATCAAAAATTTCTATGGGTAGAAGTAAAGCAAATCCTGCAATAGCGCCAATTAAATCTGATTTGTGCTGTGTTACACCCGTCCACTGCAAAGCTTTTGATGAGGTATAACTCAATTGAAATGCCGAAAAAAAATGCCCTGCTTTATCCATCTGCTTCCACTCATTGTTATCATTGAAGAAATGAAAGGATTGTTTTTCAAAATCTTTATACCATAGGTTATGCAGTGCAAAAAGCGAAGCAGAGTAAGCCAAACCTGTACTTGCGCTTAAATAGGTAAGCTTTTTTTTATTGATGCCATTATACTTCAGTGAATCCTGAGCTAAGGTATAAAATGG
>CAZVFM010000167.1:0-6118 GCA_964626095.1 uncultured Roseivirgaceae bacterium
TATTATAAAGATTCAATCAATTATTTCTCTTCTTTCTTCTCTTTAGAAGAAGACTTTCCTTTTTTGGTTTTGATTACAATACTTTCGGTTTTCTCATCGTAATCTGCAATGATCAATCCGCCTTCCTGAATTTCTCCTTTCAGAATTTCTTCTGCAATCGGGTCTTCCAGGTGTTTTTGTATGGCGCGGTTAAGCGGTCGGGCACCAAATTGCTGATCATATCCTTTATCAGAAAGAAAATCTTTGGCCTTATCTGTAAGCTCAACATGGTAGCCTATGCTTAGAATTCTTTCAAATACTTTCTTCAGGCTGATTTCAATGATCTTATGGATGTGTTCACGCTGCAATGAGTTAAATACAATTACATCATCTAGTCTATTCAAAAACTCTGGGCTGAATACACGCTTCAATGCATTTTGAATGGTTGACTTCATGATGTCTTCCTCATTCTCGCGCTTTGACTGCGTTGCAAAACCAATTCCGCTTCCAAAATCTTTCAAGTCGCGCACACCAATGTTGGATGTCATGATCACAATGGTATTTCTGAAATCAACTCTTCTGCCTAATCCATCTGTAAGTACGCCATCATCCAACACCTGTAATAAAATATTGAATACATCCGGATGCGCTTTTTCAATCTCGTCAAGCAATACCACACTATAGGGTTTGCGCCTAACTTTTTCAGTTAGCTGTCCGCCTTCTTCATAACCTACATATCCAGGAGGGGCACCCACCAATCTCGACACAGAGAACTTCTCCATGTACTCACTCATGTCAATGCGTATAAGCGAATCCTCTTTATCAAACAAATAAGTTGCAAGTACTTTAGCGAGCTCCGTTTTACCCACACCGGTGGGGCCAAGGAAAATAAATGAACCAATTGGTTTCTTTGGATCTTTTAAACCTACACGTGTGCGTTGTATGGCTTTCGTTAATTTTTTTATGGCTTCTTCCTGCCCAATCACTTTGCCGCTCAGTTCCTCCGCCATACCCAAAAGCTTGCTACTTTCTTTTTGTGCAATGCGGTTAGTTGGTATACCCGTCATCATGCCAATTACATCGGCTACATTATCTTCAGTAACTGAGTACCTTTCAGAACGCGTTTTTTCCTCCCATTTGTTTTTCGCTATCTCCAGTTGTTCGAGCAGCTTTTTCTCTTTATCGCGAAGTTGAGCAGCCTCTTCGTACTTCTGGCTTTTCACCACCATGTTCTTTTCTTTCTTCACATCTTCAATGGCCTCTTCCAGCTTCACAATTTCTTCTGGTACATGAATATTGTTCATGTGTACTCGTGCACCTGCTTCATCCATTACATCAATGGCTTTATCAGGTAAGAAGCGATCGCTGATATATCTGTCAGATAATTTCACACAAGACTCAAGTGCTTCTTTGGTATAATTAACATGGTGATGCTCTTCGTATTTCTCTTTAATGTTATCCAAAATCTGAAGCGTCTCTTCAGGCGTGGTGCTGTCTACCATCACCATTTGAAATCTGCGCGCAAGCGCACCGTCTTTTTCTATGTACTGGCGGTATTCATCTAGTGTAGTTGCACCAATACATTGTATCTCACCTCTTGAAAGTGCCGGCTTAAACATGTTGGAGGCATCTAAAGAACCTGAAGCTCCACCTGCTCCAACAATGGTATGCAGTTCATCAATGAATAAAATAACATCGGCTGATTTCTCAAGCTCGTTCATAACGGCCTTCATGCGTTCTTCAAACTGGCCGCGGTATTTTGTGCCCGCAACCAAAGAAGCAAGGTCAAGCGTAACTACACGCTTGCCAAAAAGTACACGCGAAACTTTTTTCTGAACTATGCGCAAGGCAAGACCTTCAGCAATTGCGGTCTTGCCTACACCGGGTTCGCCAATCAGAATGGGATTATTCTTTTTTCTTCTACTTAAGATTTGCGCTACACGCTCAATTTCTTTTTCTCTTCCTACAATGGGATCTAATTTACCATCTTCTGCAAGTCGGGTAAGGTCGCGACCGAAATTATCCAGTACAGGAGTTCTCGATTTTTCAGCACCTTTCTTTTCTTTTCCTGCTCCGGCACCTGCAGCACTGCCGAAAATTCTTGAGGAGTCATCATCGGGATCATCCGTATCAGATGAAGCCATGGGGTTATCGTGTTGATATTCGAGCATCTCTTTCACAACATCATAGTTAATATCAAATTTTGAGAGTATCTGAGTGGCCAGGTTGTCCTGATCGCGAAGTATGGAAAGCAGTAAATGCTCCGTACCAATAAGTTGACTTTTAAATATTTTTGCTTCCAGATAAGTTATTTTAAGTACCTTTTCTGACTGTCGTGTAAGTGGGATGTTCGTAAGATTTTTTACATCGATATTGGCTGAGTTTCTGGAGATTTTTTCAATTTCAACCCTTAAGTCATCCATAGGTACACCCAATTTCTTGAGTACCCCAACGGCCACCCCTTCTCCTTCGCGTATCATCCCAAGCAAAAGATGCTCAGTCCCGATATAATCATGACCCAAACGTAATGCCTCTTCACGGCTCAGTGATATTACTTCCTTAACCCTATTCGAAAATTTAGCCTCCATACAGTGGTATTAAGCAGATTATTGTAAATGTAAAAAAAATAGAACTCAATAAACTATTTGTTCTGTTAACTTTCTCTTTCAAACACCCCTGAAAATATAATTGTTCAGTTACTGAGGAAGGACTTCTTGATTACATTTAATGCCCCGGTGCCTTCGCAGAAAATTAAATCGATAATGCTGAGGTTTTCAACAAACTTACTGCCAAATACCTGAATGTACTTTTGTGGCCGATAGAATGACCTCCCTTGCCAAGGTCTTTTCGGACTTATTTGACTGCGCAAATCCACTAATTCATCACTTGTCTCCTTTTGGTAGTCTTTTGATTGTCCAATAGCCCGGTTTAAGCCAAGTATTTTCAGACATAATGTCAGCAAATCATAGTTAAGTTGATATAGCAACTCTTGTTTTTTAAACAATACCTGCTCAAAATCAGCAGCGTAATATTCGAAAAAGGGCGCCCTGCCATAGGCTGAACGAATGCTCCTCCAGTGAAGGGTAGCCCACTTTTGGCTATGGTCAATCATCACTTCCGAAATTTTAATCTTCCCTTGCTTACCCTTTAACGGGACAACCAATCTTTCGGTATTATTAGCTCCTAAAATATAACAACGGTTATGAAAGCTTTGCTTCTGATAATGCGCTTGCTTTTCTAAAATAATTTCTTGGTATGGAAGTAAGGCACAAAAATATTCTATACTGGGCAAGTAATGAATATCAATTATTGCACTTTTCAATTGCTTAAAAATAAGTTTCAATTTCTCCTAAACCCTGACGCAATACTTCAAACGATCCATTACTACAGTCAACAACAGTTGAGGGAATATTTCCTCCGGCACCACCATTAATTACCAGATCGACTTGGTGTTTAAAATCTTCGTAGATGTCTTCCGGATCTGTAGTATACTCAAGGATTTCATCATCATCTTTAATAGAAGATGTAATCAATGGATTACCGAGCTGCGCAACGATAATTCTTGCAATATTATTGTCGGGAATTCTTATGCCTACTGTTTTTTTATTTACAGCTAAAATTTTTGGCACATTACTGCTCGACTCAAAAATGAAAGTGAAAGGACCGGGCAAAGCCTTTTTTAATACTTTAAATACAGGCGTATCGATCCGCTTCACATATTTAGAGATATGACTTAAATCATTACATATAAAAGAAAGGTCTAACTTGCGCGCCTGAACGCCTATTATCTGGCATAACTTTTCAATGGCTCTGCGGTTTAATAAATCACATCCTATACCATATATAGTATCTGTTGGATAAATGATAACTCCGCCTTTTTGCAGTACTTCTACTACCCTTTCAATTTTTCTTGGTTCGGGATTGGTGGGGTGAATATGGATAAACTCGGCAGCCACTTAGGTGTTATGTACTATTTAAAGGTGTAAAACTAATCTTAAAACAAGCAGCAAAAAATCAATTCGATTCAATTTATTATTTTTGATATTTGCACTTGCGAAAAATTTATGAGAAGACGTAAAATTCTGGTTCTGTTTATTCTTGTTTTCAGCATTATGCTGAGCTCTTTTACATTCTACTTCTATCAGGTAATTTATACCTCCAATATTCTTGTAGACAAGGATGATCGTATAATTGTCATTCCTCCGGATGTAACCTACAAATCATTACAAAAACAATTGATGGATGGCGCGTATGTAAATGACTTGATCTCATTTGGCTTTATGTCGCGCATTATGAAGTACGACAAGAATATCAAACCCGGCAGGTATTTGCTAAGAAGAAATATGAGTAACCTGGAGGCTATTCGCTTATTGCGTGCCGGTGAACAGGAGCCTGTAAACATTACCTTTCACAATGTACGTCTACTCGAAGAGTTAGCCCCGAAAATTACCAGGAACATAGGTCTTACCGAAAATGAATTTAATATAGCGCTTGAAAGATTTATCGTTCAAAATCCATACGGCTTTAACAAAAACAATATTGTTTGCATGTTCTTGCCCGATACCTATGAAGTGTTTTATAGCATATCTGCTGATGACTTAATCAACAGAATGTATTTTGAATACAGTAAATTCTGGAATGATGAGCGTAAAACAAAGGCTGATGCCCTTGGGTTAAGCCCAGTAGAAATTTCAGTGCTCGCTTCTATTGTTCAGGCTGAAACTAAAAAAGACGATGAAGCTTCAACCATTGCAGGACTTTACATCAATCGTTTAAAACAAGGTATGCTACTTCAAGCCGATCCAACCCTGGTGTTTGCAGTTGGGGACTTTACTTTGAAAAGGGTCTTGAATGAGCACAAAGAAATTGACTCGCCTTATAATACCTACAAATACAGGGGTTTACCTCCCGGACCTATTAATATGCCAAGGGTCTTTATAATTGATGCCGTATTAAATTATACCCAAAGCAACTATCTATTTATGTGTGCTAAAGAAGATTTTTCCGGATATCACTATTTTACACACAGTTATAGTCAGCATTTAAAAAATGCTGCACTTTATCAAAGAGCACTTAGTATAGAACAACGTAAAGCCAGAATGAACAACAGACCGTAAGATGTACAAAAGTGAAACATCTATTAGGGTGAGGTATGCAGAGACCGACCAAATGGGTTATGTCTATTATGGTAATTATGCCACTTACTATGAGGTGGCAAGGGTGGAGAGTTTCAGGCAACTTGGTTTAAATTATAAAGCACTGGAAGAAATGGGTGTACTTATGCCCGTATTGGAACATTATACAAGATTTATTGCACCGGCACATTATGATGCTTTACTGAGAATTGAAACCTCCATCAAAGAAATACCGGGCACACGAATTAAGTTTGAGTACCAAATCTTTAACGATGAAAATAAATTGATTAACCAAGGTGAAACAACTTTGGTATTTATAGATAGCAAAACAGGAAGGCCATGCAAAAGACCGGAAGTAATGGCCAAATTGCTAGAACCCTATTTTAAATGAAATTTAAATACAAGAGATATTTTTTTATACTCAGGCCACTAAAGTTATTTCTTGGTTGGACCAGAAAAATAAAATTTGCCAGATATAACAATGCTTCACTTTACAGCATTATAAAAATATTTTCAAAGAATCTTGAAAAGCATGAAATACTAGAAAGGGCTAATGCTGTAACCTTTAACTTTACCCTGGCCATATTTCCGGCAATAATTTTCTTATTTACATTAATCCCCTATATCTCTTCATTTATTCCTGCGGTAAATGCCGAAAGTATTATGAGTCTAATGAACAGCGTCCTTCCGGATAGTATGTATGAAGTAATCGCGACTACTGTTGAAGATATAGTAAGCAACACCCGGGGAAGTTTATTGACATTCGGTTTTGTTTTTTCACTCTACTTATCAACCAATGGCATGATGGCGCTTATGACTGCCTTCAATGCCATATACATGACGCGTGAAAACAGAAGTAAAATAAAGATGCGCTTCACTGCTATTATATTAACATTTCTTTTGGCTTTTGTACTTGTACTGGCAATTATTTTACTGGTGGTGGGGCAATTTGTGCTTACCTGGATAAATGACATTCCCTGGCTTGACATTGACGATTACATTTT
>CAZVFM010000168.1:0-6115 GCA_964626095.1 uncultured Roseivirgaceae bacterium
TTAAACTAGAGGCTGAAGGTTTTGCTTTGCCTGCTTATGAGTTTGATGTAGTTTCGTTGACATGTACTAATCTTAAATTGAAATATGCTGCAACAATAGAAATCATTGGGACAGATGAAAGCTATGATTATGAAGTAGAAATTGAGTTAAGTAAGGAAGCTTGTATATAAAGCTCATCCTGCTTTAGTAACATTGGCTGAGAATTAATTTTCTCAGCCTTTTTTTATTTTTTCTTTTGCAGTTAGACTCCTATCAAAGTATTAATAAGACTTAGCACGATCAAAGCTGTAATTGATAAAATCCCTTTCATTACTGTCCGACTTTTAAAAATTTGTGCTTCTGTTAATCCCTGGTATCGGCTCACCACCCAGAAGCTGCTGACTAGGAGAAAGTTGTGTGAGTATTGGAGCTACCATACTTGTTTCGGTAATCATGGCTACTGTTGCGTAACCTTGTAACAATCGGATCAATTGCGCAAGTAAAATGCGATAAACAAAGGAGCGATAGCGAATTTAAATATTGGATTGGCTAACATCAAACCCATACCAAAGTAGTAGTGGGTATGCCTACTGTAAATCCAAAGAGAATCACCCAGCCAAGTTCAGCTTGAATGATATTAGCCACTGCAATGGGCTCGGGGCTGGGAGGAATGAATGTATGTATTTGTTACAGCTAGTCCGCAGAGCAAAGGCAATGCGAAGTAAATGACTATCCATACTTTATTTTTTCCAGGCGGTATGAAAGGATTGATTACCGGAATCAAGTCTGCGATAAGTATGTGCACCGAAATAATCGCGTTGGGCTTGGGTGAGGTTTAACGGAAGATAACTCGTATGCATAGATTTATAATAATTCAATGACGCTGAAATGGCAGGACAGGAAATATTTGCTTCTGAAGCTTTTATTACTATTGATTCAGCAGCCGATTTGTATTGATTCAGTAATGCACTAACATTCACTGATTGGAATAAATGTTTAATTGCCTTTCCTTCTGAATAGGCATCAATTACTTTGAGCAATAGCTCGGAACGTATAATGCAACCACCTCGCCATAATTGAGCTAGTGCAGGTAAATTTATATTCCACTGATAGTGCTTGGAAGCTGTTTCAGTCAAGTGAATACTTTCGGCTAACGCTACCAGTCTGGAAAAAATCATAGCGCCTAAAAAAGTTTCAGTAGATAATCTATTCGTATTTTTTACGTGGCCTATGTTTTTGCCTATTATACTTCTTAGTTGTTTGTAACCAGAAATCATTCTTTCATTTATGGCAGCGTGCAGGCAAGGTACAGGCACGCTTAATTCCAGTGCTTCTTGCAATGTCCAGAGTCCGGTGCCTTTGCTTTCAGCTACATCAAGTATCTCATCAAGCAATGACTTGCTGTTTTCTTTGTGCCGAAGGATGTCTATGGTGATTTCAAGTAAGTAGCTGGCTGCTAAAGTGGAATTCCAACTTACAAACATATCAGCAATACTCTCATTACTCATTTGTAATTGATGCCTGGCTAAAGCATAGCATTCGGCAATAATTTGCATATCGGCATATTCGATACCGTTATGAACCATTTTTACAAAATGTCCGGCTCCATCATTTCCAATCCAATTTACGCAGTCTTTACCATCGGCTTTTGCAGAGATTTTTTTGAGCAAAGGCATTAACCTATCATTGGCTTGAACGCTTCCTGCGGGCATCAGCGAAGGCCCGAGCAATGCACCTTCTTCTCCTCCCGAAACACCCATCCCAACAAATTCAATTCCTGACTCTCGCAATTTACTATACCTTCGTATGCTGTCTTTGAAATATGAGTTACCGGCATCGATTATGATATCACCTTTACTCATTATTGGCATTAATTGTTGGATTAACTCATCAACCGGTTCCCCTGATTTTATCATGAGTAAAATAATTCTCGGACTTTGTAGCACGCTCAACAATTCAGCTAGACTTTTTGCTCCATAGATCTCCTCTGATCCAAATGCCTCAAGAAAATTACTAACAGCATTTTCTTCTCCTTTAAGTGGTAGATTGTAAACAGCTATAGGAATACCTTTACCAGCAAAGTTTCTTGCAAGACTTTTACCCATTGTACCCAGACCTATAATACCAATAGCTGAATTTTTCAATTGTAATTCATTTATTATTTGTGATACTATTTCTTCTTTCTTTAAGCGAATGTCTATGTCATACATATCATCACTTTGCTCCAGTATCTCAAACTGACTGTCAAGTAATGTTGCAGGCATAAAATGTTTTCTCTTACGCATGCGCTCAGAAATCAGTTCCTTATCTCCCCGCATGTGAAAGATACGCATTGGTTTGGAAAGCTTTGAAGCTAATTGATTGCGGTAGCTTTTTTTAAGAGCAGAACAGGATAAGACAAAACCGCTTTGTTTAAATTTATATACCTCATCTGCAAGTGTTAGAAGCCACTGGGATCGATCATTATCATTGAGAGGTACATTCCCCATCATTTTTTCTTTATTGGCTGAAGAATGAAAATCATCAGCCTCAATAAATGGAATTTGTAGTACTCCGGCTAAAAGTTTGCCTATACTGCTTTTCCCTGAGCCACTAACGCCCATGATGAGAATGTGATGTGGCATTTACTTCAGTTGAGTTTTAAGTCGTATCCTTCTCAATCCTAATCCGACAATCGTATATAGTATAATACTAACTACACCCATTACCGGGTGTATCAACAAATCTTTATTACCAACAATCTTAAAAGCGCTATCCAAGACCATAGGGTTAACAAATGCGTCTTCTACCATATGCATCAATACAGCCGGCCATATAGATTTTGTAAGCAACCAGATTTCGACAAATACAATTGACCAGGCGATAGTAATGATAAAGCTAAGTGAAATAAACAAACTTAGGTTTAGTGAGGTAAATTCGTTAATGATTTCCCTATCTAAAAAATATATGTAATAAGGTATATGCCAGGCACCCCAAATAATACCTACTAGTGCATAAAGTTTAAAATCATGTATGCCTAGTGAATAAAGTTTAGGTGTAAGGTATCCTCTCCAAACAAACTCTTCAGGAATATTTTTTATAAAGTTTGGTAACAATGCCAAACCAAACGCCTGTAAGTACACAGACACATCGAATCCTTTCAGGCTTATCCATCCAAGCAAGTAACCAACAAAAACGACAGTTAATGTAAGCACCGGAAACATAAGTAGTGAGGTGATGTACCATTTAGTGTTCCCCTTTAATAAAGGTCTGAAGCCGGCATCTTTCCAGCCATCGCCTGCAAATGCCCTTAGAATAATTACAGTAAGAAGAGGGACACTTATAAAAATCAACATACCCAAGCTCTCCTCGTGGGGCTTATTCATTAGGTTGTTGAGCCCAACACCCAACCAGCCACAAACCAACACAACAAATGTGAAAATGGTGAGGTTACGAACTGTTCTTTTTCTTTGCGGATGCGTAATTTCCATTAATTCTTGATTTTAATTCTGACGAAGAAATATATAAAAAAATAATGTACCTACTAACAACTGTTTGTTGTTTGAAACTTTTTAGGAAATAAATCGGTAAGCGTAGTGAGAGATTGTAATTTTAAGGCAGAAAAATAAAACATGCCGGGTCAAACGTATTCAGTAATTGTATCTAGTGGAAGTTATATCCCAACACAAAGGATTACGAACGAGTATTTCCTCAATCATACTTTCTATGATGAGAGCGGTAAACGTCTAGAGAAATCCAATGAAGAAATCATCCGAAAGTTCAGCGACATTACCGGCATATTCGAACGCAGATATGTAAGCGATGATTTGGTAGCTTCAGATATTGGCGCATTTGCTGCGGTAGAAGCTTTGAAAAGCGGTAACATTGATCCAGAGTCTTTGGATTATATTATTGTTGCGCACAATTTTGGCGATGTGCGTTTTGATAATCGCAGGAGTGACTTTGTTCCTGCTTTAGCCTCACGTGTGAAGATGAAACTCGGAATTAAAAATCCTGCTACCGTTTGTTACGATTTACCATTTGGTTGTGCAGGGTGGTTGCAAGGGGTTATTCAGGCTGATTTTTACATAAAATCCGGAACAGCGAAAAGGATTATGGTTATAGGAGCGGAGACACTTTCACGCATTTGCGACCCGCACGATCGCGACAGTATGATTTATGCCGATGGCGCTGGGGCTATTATATTAGATGCCAGGGAAAGTGAACATCAACTAGGTATTCTATCTCATAAGGCGCATACAAATGCCGGAGAATTTACTTGTGTGCTGAAAATGGATCGATCCTATAACCCGGATTATCGTGGTGATGACCTCTTTATCAAGATGCTTGGTCGGGCATTGTATGAACTGGCGCTGAAGACTGTGCCTTCGCTGATCAGCGAGACAATAGAAATGGCCGGTGTATCACTTTCGGATATTGATAAGGTTTTAATTCATCAGGCAAATAACAAAATGGATGAAGCCATTTTAAAACGCGTTTTTATAAATCAAGGTGTTTCAACAATGCCTGAGCATATCATGCCCATGACCATTTCCTGGTTGGGAAATAGTTCAGTAGCTACAGTAC
Organism: uncultured Roseivirgaceae bacterium; assembly: GCA_964626095.1. Taxonomy (GTDB): domain Bacteria; phylum Bacteroidota; class Bacteroidia; order Cytophagales; family Cyclobacteriaceae; genus DAOLDI01. The sequence continues at coordinate 4,546 of CAZVFM010000168.1, forward strand.
CAACTTTGTATGATTTAGTGGCTAAAGGGAAAATGAATAACCATCAATTTAAAAAGGGAAGCCTGATTATTTTTGTAGCCCTGGGTGCAGGAGTTAATATCAACACTGTGGTATATCGCATCCCCGATTAACATTTAAAAATGCTGTTCATGGTATTTTAGCGTTCGCTTTTCTTCAACACTCTTTTCCTGTCCCGCTTTCCGATATAATCAAGTACAGCTTTTTTTGTCGTAAGCCAGTTTCGTCCTTCTTTAAAAGCATCAATCTTTCCCTGCCGGGCCAGGAGACTTACATACTCCTGCCCGTAAGGAAATTCCGGTTCACTTACGATATCCGAAATGGGCTGGTACTCATCATAAGTATTGGTGAGACTACCCAAATAAATATCTAAAGTGCGTTCAAGGGCTTGCAGAACTACCAGTAAAAGTTTGCTATAGTCTTTCTGATTAGCCTTGTTCAGTGCGTCATAATATTTCTTTCTGTCATTTTTGAGTATGATGGCAGGGGGGTAGCCCGATTTCATCAATAACAGATTAAATATCAAACGCACTGTGCGACCATTACCATCAAAGAAGGGATGTATCCATACAAAGCGATGATGGAAAATGCTGACCATCACAGTGGGATGCAGTGTTTTACCTTCTTTATTTACCCATGCAATCAGTTCATCCATATAATCAAAAACCTTAAGTGCATTGGGTGGAACAAAGTTGGCACCCGAAATACGCACGCCAGAATTTCTGTACCTGCCAGCAAATTCTTTTTCAATACGCTGCAAAACCAATGCGTGTACCCGAAGAATATCAGCAGTTTTAAGTTTGTATTGGGCGGATGCAAGTTCCTCTACAAAACTGATGGCATCCTGGTGATTAAGCGCCTCAAAATGCTCGCGCAGGGATTTGCCTCTGATAGTAATGCCTTCCTCCACCACCATCTTGGTTTCCTGTAAAGTAAGGGTGTTGCCTTCAATACTGTTGGAGTTGAAAGTCCATTCAATGCTAAGGCTCTCTTTGATTTTTTGGAGAGCATAAGCCGGAATAGGGCGTAGTTTATCCAGTTTAGCCTTTTTCAAGTCTATTCTTTCCAGGTGTTTTTCAAGCCCTTCAAAATGCCAGTTGTAGTTTTTCCAATCCATCTCTTCAAAATTGCAAGTTTTCCATAAATATCGTATAAATATATTAAATTTCTATCCGATATTAAAAAATTTACACTTTTTACCCCCTTTTAGGTAAAAAAGATATCCGGCTTTAATGACTACTGACAGACTGTTGTCATACGGCTGATTTTAGTTTGGGGTATTGATAACTAAATCACTTAATCATGACACAAACTACATCTGTTGTAAACCCGGTAATTACATCAACACAACTTTTAGAGCACTGGCAGGGTCACAGGGCCCTCACACGCAGACTTATTGAAGCGTATCCTGAGAAGGAATTCTTTACACATACTATTGGTGGCATGCGCACTTGCGCTGAGCTAGTAAAGGAATTATTAGCCATTGCGGTTCCCGGTTTGCGCCAAATAGCCACAGGTGGTACAGAAGCTTTGCAAGAGCATGCCGAATATG
>CAZVFM010000169.1:0-6105 GCA_964626095.1 uncultured Roseivirgaceae bacterium
CCCTCAGCATTTGTAAAGTTAATTTTCTTTGATTTCATCGTCATCGTGAACTATAGTAACATAAAATTAGATTATAAGTGCTAAGCTGTGGGTGTAATTTCTGTCGCACTGCTGACATCCCCTATTAAGTTATCGAAGTGTAAAAACTAATTTACTAGCAAAAGCTGTTACGAATTTGATTTCCAATAGCAGTTATGCATTACAGGCTACATGATAAAATTCTTAATGGGCAATTTACACTCACCAATGGGCTGGGCAAGGGAAAAATTAATATAGAACATTACACCTTTATCTGGAACAGGGGTTTTCCGAAACGATGGATGCTTGATATGCTTCCTCTGCACGTTCCGACAAATGCAATAATTTCCATATCTCCCGGACAGCAAATAGAAATAGAACATGCAGCGCATGATTACCTGGTTCTGCAATACAACAAAGCTTTTTACTGTGTTGAAGTTCATGATGAAGAAGTCTCCTGCAATGGCATGTTGTTTAATGGTGCACTATTAGCCCCAGTACTTATATTGGATGAAAAGGAGCAGCGCTCATTTGGAATCTTGCTTGATGTTATACAGGAAGAGTTTCAGGAAAATGATGATGTGCAACTTGAAATGTTAAAAACCATGCTCAAGCGCTTTATAATTAAATGCACTCGTTTGGCTAAGAATCAATTTGCAGCACGCTTAAGTGACAATAAGGATATTGATACTTTTCGACTATTTAACGCGCTGGTAGAAAAACATTTTCGTAAGTATCACCTGGTAAGTGATTACGCTCTGCTGTTAAATAAATCACCCAAAACATTGTCTAACCTGTTCAAGACCTTGCATTATAATAGTCCCCTACATGTGATACATGAAAGGATCATTCTCGAGGCAAAAAAATTATTAATCTATACCGATAAATCAGCCAAAGAGATTTCTTATGAATTGGGATTATCAGATCCAGTGCAATTCAGCAGACTGTTTAAAAAGGTGACCGGTTTAAGTCCGGTAGAATTTAAGCGTAAAGGCTTAACACTTGCTCAAAATTCGAACTAACAGCAAGAATCTTTTATTTGTACGGGCGGACATTTTACCGTTCCATACGAACAATACACACAGCAGTCACCAGCAAGAGGCTTCAACACTACTTTACAATTCTCACATGCATAAAAATACTGGCAGGCATCAGTAGGCATTACTTCAGTCTTTTCATGACCACATTGTGGACATGTAATTGTTGATTGCGTAATATAAGGTTGCTTCATGGCGGTCATGCTAATCAATTACTTTATAACCAGTGGCGTTAATAGTTGCCGCAATTTCAGCTAAAGTTACTTTTGAAGCATCGTGATACTTAAATATTTATATTGCGGATTGTCGTTTAACAGGCATTTTAGCCTTTTAAAAGAAAGATGAAACTGAAAATATGAGTCATTCAAAAAAACAATTTCCTCAATATAATATCCTATCAATCGATATAGGAGGATCCAGTATAAAGGGTGTGTTATTAGATCCGAAAGGAGATGTTCTGCAAGCATTTAAAAAAGTTAAAACACCTAAGCAACCCACTCCTGAAAAAGTGAGAGATGCCGTAAATGAACTGGTTAATAATTTTTCTGGCTTTGACAGGGTTTCCGTTGGTTTCCCTGGGTATGTTAAAAAGGGCATCGTGTACACAGCACCTAATTTGGGCAACAAAGTGTGGAAAGAAGTCAACATCAATCTCTTGATCAGCGATGCGCTTGATAAACCCGTACGCATTGCCAATGATGCCGATTTGCATGGACTGGGCATTGTAAAAGGAAAAGGCCTTGAAATGGTGATAACATTAGGCACCGGCTTCGGCACTGCCCTATTACTTGATGGAAACCTGTTGCCCCACCTCGAACTGGCACACCATCCCATAACGAAAAATAATACTTATGATACTTTCATTGGCGATAGTGCCCTGGAACGGATAGGTAAAGCCAAATGGAACAAAAGAATGATGAAAGTAATTGAAATTTTAAAAGAGGTAATCAACTATGATCACTTGTATATAGGTGGAGGTAATGCCAGCAAGCTCACGTTTGCACTTGATGATAACATATCTATTGTCTCCAACAAAGACGGAATTAAAGGGGGGGCAAGGCTATGGCAATTGGATGAAAACTTGTTCATGAAAGCCACCCGAAAATTCCCTCAATAGATTATATAAATTTTAAAACTGTTACCTATTCTCATCTATAACCCGATACCAGACGGGAAGAATTGCTAAGTCAACAGGAAGTTCTGTCATTTTACAAGCACATTGATTGCCGCACCTTTGCCATGCGTTGTCAGAGATAACTCTGCAACAAAAAATTGAATCATTTAAAAAAACAATTACAATCATGACAAAATTAAGAGTACTTACACGCGAAGAAGCAAATCCATCGGTACAACCCATTTATGATGCACTTAAATCTAAAGTGGGCATGGTGCCAAATCTATATGCTACCATCGCAAATTCACCCACCGTTTTACCGGCTTACCTCGCTTTTGACGAAGCGCTGGGCAAAGGTGTATTCAATGCAAAAGAAAGACAAGCTATTTTCCTTGTGGTATCACAAGTAAACGGATGTCATTACTGCCAGTCGGCCCATACGGCTTTAGGAAAAATGAACGGTTTCACAGAAGAAGAAACCATACAGTTAAGAACTGCCAGTATTGCAGATGCGAAATTAAATGCATTGACTTCATTGGCTGCTGAGATTGTAAATACAAAAGGAAAACCTGCCGAAGAAACTTTAAATAATTTCTACGCTGCCGGTTATACTGCAGAAGCATTGGTTGAATTAGTGGCTCACATTGGTTATAAAATAGTTGCCAATTACCTGCACAACATTGCCAACTTCTCAATTGATTTCCCGGTAGCTAAAGAACTGGAAACAGTGAACGCTTAATCTGTTCAATAAAAGCAAATACAATTATGGAAAATCAAATAAATTGGAAAAATGCCATTTTAGCAGGTGTGCTTGGCACGATAATATTTGACATTGCCGGACTTGCATTTACCGGTCAATGGTGGGATGTACCCGGCCTCTTGGGTGAAAAAACAGGGCTGGGTTTGGCCTATGGTGTTTTTGGTCATTACTCAAATGGAATACTGTTGGGAATTCTTTATGCAGGTATAGCACCCTCGCTTTGGGGACCCAACTGGTTCAGACCACTCCTGTTTATAACGGCAGAAACCATCGCATTGGTCTGGTTCTTTATGTTTCCTTTAGTAGGTGCAGGTATTGCCGGTGTAGAAATGTCTCCTATGTTACCCGTGGTATCATTGATAAGACATCTTTTATTTGCCATACCCATGATTTTTTTAATTAAATCGAAATAAGTTTAGGTTAGGTTGAATGGTACAGAAGCTATAAAGGTTTCTGTACCTTCTTTATCAAATTAAAATATGAGAAGACTAAAAGAAAATTCAGCTGTTATTAATTTTAATACAACTGATTTTGAAGGCAAAGAAATAAATCTTTCGGATTACAAAGGCAAAAAAATTCTGCTGAGCTTTTTCAGAATGGCCACCTGCCCATTTTGCAATTTGCGGATTCGGGAACTGATAAATCTCCACCCTGAATTTGAAAGAAATAATATAGCTGTTATTGCCTTGTTTACCTCAAGTAAAGAAGAGATTGAAGCAAATGCCGGTAAACAGCAGGCTCCATTCCCGATAATTCCAGATCCTGAATTAAAACTATATAAACAATACGGCATTGAATCTTCGCATGCCGGAATGTTTAAGGTAATGCGCAGACCTATTGAACTCATGCGCGTAATGTTTAGCGGATACTTTAACCTTAAAACAGTTGGAAAAACACCCTGGCTTCCGGCTGATTTCCTGATTGATGAAAATCAAAATATTTACAGAACCTATTATGGTTCTGATTTTGGTGATCATGTTCCCATCACTGAAGTACTTAGATGGGTTAAATAGAATTGATTTAATTCTTGTCAATCAATAAGATCCACCGCTTGATATTCGCTTCATTCATTCGTACAAATTCATCTTTACCTTCTGCAGCAGCCAAAGCTTTGGATTTTTCTGCATGTTGCACCGCTGCTTTATAATTACCCTGTTTGGCTTCGAGTAAAGACCAAACCCGATGGATGTAATATTTGTCGCCTGCCAGTTGATACGCCTTATTGATATACGCTAACGCTTTTTCAACTAATATATCTTCTTCCTGAAGATACCGGGCAGCTTCATAATAGGTATCAGCATGGGGATGACTCTGAATCCTGGATTCAATTTCCCGGAGCATCTTTTGCCTTGTATTAAATTTTAATTCAAAATCTATGCGGGTGTACTCCCACTCCAAAACCATCAATGCACTGTTATGTGTAAGTTCATCAAAGCCTATGCTCAATGTTTCAGTAAAATAAGAAGTGGTTTTAGGTGTAATCATAAACCGCATGGCATCTTCTGCTACATTGTAATTAGTACGACCATCGCCCCAGTGTGAAATGTTAGTATGAAATATAATGGACCACTGTTTTTCTTGTGGAATTGCATAAAACGCATACACTCCTGGCGCTAACCATTGATTGTTTATTTTAACCGAGTCGCTGAAATAAACTTTGGTTGATTCATTGGCTCCAACACGCCATATCCTGTCATAGGGAACAACATCGCCCATGATTTTTCTTCCGCGCACACCCGGCCGGGAATACTCAACTTTTACTTCACTCAATCCAATCTGCTGAATGATGGTTGCAGCGGGACTAATGCGGGGATGATTTAATTGCGCATGTGCTTCATCAAAAGCAATGATGAAAAGTGTATAGAAGTAAACTAAGATGTAAGTTTTTGTGTGTTTATTTAAGTTCATTTAATACAGCCAGCAGCAAGCCTGATTTAATTCTCTTTTTGTAATCCGGGTTAATATACTCAAATAGAATTTCTCCCTGTGTATTCACCACAAAGACAGAAGGAACGGGTAGCATGCCGGGATTTTTTCCGGCACTTACTTTCTGTAATCTTTCTTTGGAAGCATCGGGAACAACGAACGCTATTCCCATGCGCTGAGCAAATGCCATATCCGCATCGGATAAAAGCTGATAACTCAATTTATTTTTTTCTACCGATGCCTTCAGGTTTTCAGGTGAGTCTGGACTAAATGCAATGATCTGATAACCCAGTTCAATAATCTGATCTTGTATTTCCTGCAACTCGGCCAGGTGCGGATTGCAAAAGGGGCACCAACCTCCACGATAAAAAATAAATACAGCGGGCTTTTCGTGCAAAAGATCATACAAGGCCACTTCATCACCATTAACAGATATTAATTTCGCTTCCGGAATTTTTTCGCCAATAAGCAATGGTGAGATATCAATGGCTTGTTGTGGCACAAGTCCCTGAGCAAAAGATTGTGCAGATATTGACGCTACTATGATTAAGGTGAACAATTGTCTCATAACTTTCAGTTTTTACTAATTTGAAATTTAATTTTCAGGATTATTCCGCTGCAATTACAATAAACCCAATCAGATAAACTGTCATTCAGTTGACAGCAGTTTAATTTGATTAACATTATCATTGAAAAATAAATGCTGAAATCATGGCTTATATAGAAACTATAACATACGAAAAGGCAACAGGTGAGCTGAAAGAAATTTATGATGAACTTATTACAAAGCGAGGCAAGCTGGCAGATGTGCATAAAATTCAAAGCCTTAACCCCAAAACCATCGTGAGCCATATGCAATTGTATATGGATATTATGTTCGGTCAATCTCCGCTAAAACGCTATCAAAGAGAAATGATAGCCGTGGTGGTTTCATCTGCCAATCAATGCGAATACTGTATTCAACATCATAAAGAAGCATTAATGCATTATTGGAAAGATGAGCAAAAAGTTAAACTATTAATTGAATCCATTGATGAGGCAGAAATTTCAACGCAGGATAAAACACTTTGTACCTATGCCAAAAATATCACCTTAACTCCGGCATCTGATAAAACTCAAATTGATGCCCTCAAAAATCAAGGCTTGACTGAAAGAGAAATACTTGATGCAACACTGGTGATTGCATACTTCAATTTTGTGAACCGGATAGTCCTGGGTCTCGGACTTGAAATAACGACAGAAGAAATTAA
>CAZVFM010000170.1:0-6074 GCA_964626095.1 uncultured Roseivirgaceae bacterium
CACCGGCACCTTTTGTCATGACTAATGAGGCCATAAAGCCACCATAACTCCAACCATAAATACCAAGTCGGTTGCCATCCACATACGGCAAAGAGGCCAAATGCTTTCCACCGGCCAATAAATCCTCAAGTTCTAATTTACCCATTTCCTTATACGTTTGCTTGGTAAACTGCTCGCCTCTGAAACCCGTACCGCGGGTATCCATGGTAACAACAACATATCCTTTTTGAACCAACAGTTGGCCCCAGGCATCTGCATTAAAGGCGTTACGAACCTGCGATGCACGCGGTCCACTGTATTGAAAGACCATTACCGGATATTTCTTGCCTGGATCAAAATCTCGTGGCTTCAACATCGTGGCATCCAGTTGAGTTACACCATCGGCAGAGGGGTACTTGAAAAATTCCTTTGTCGTTAACCCGTATTCTGATATTCGTGTTCGTAAGGCTTCATTGTCTTCCAATACTTTTACTTGCTTGTTGCCCTTTGTCTGGAACAATCGGACGGCCAAGGGCTGTGATGCACTGCTGTAATAGTCAAGGTAGTACTGCGCGTCATTACTCATATTGATGGTATGGATACCAGGAGCTGATGTAAGCGCTGTTTTCCGTTTACCGTCCAACGAAACAGTGTAAAGTTGGCGGTTTAAGTAATCACCTTCTGTTGATAGGTAATACACAAGCCTTGATTTTTCATCAACCTCTACAACGGAAGTCACTTCCCAGTTACCCTTTGTAACCTGATTCACCAATTTGCCATCGATTGTGTAGAGGTAAAGATGTTTATACCCACTTTGTTCGCTGGAATATATAAAGTGCTTTCCGTCTTTCAGGTAGGTAAGGTCATCGCAATAGTCAATGTCAACGTACTTATCGTTCTTCTCTGTTAACACTACAGTAGAGCGACCAGACGTTGCATCCACGTGAAGGATTTCCAACACATTTTGCAATCGGTTCATTCTTCGTACCGAGAGTAGGGTAGGATTGTTTGTCCATTTCACCCGAGGAATGTAAATGTCTTTATTCATGCCAATATCGGCCTTCATGTTGGTTCCGGCAGACAGGTCATGTATCCAGATTTCAACAACTGAATTTTCCTCTCCTGCTTTGGGGTATTTAAAACGGTAATCTTCCGGGTAAAGCGCTCCTCTGTTCCACTTCTGTAAATTGTATTCCTTCACATTTGATTCGTCAAAACGATGGAAGGCCAATCGCTTGCCATCGGGCGACCAGTAAAAAGCTTGGGCAAAGCTGAATTCTTCTTCGTATACCCAGTCGGTGCTGCCGTTGATAATGTGATTAAACTTACCATCGCGGGTAACCTGATTTTCGTTCAAAGTAGCCAGGTCCACATAAAACAAATTGTTATCGCGCACAAAGGCAACACGTGTAGCATCAGGAGAAAAAGTAGCATACGATTGTTTTCCTCCCGATGAAAGCTTTTGAACCGACTTGCTGGTAAGATCATAAATATAGTATTCGGCCTTGTAGGATCTTCTGTAAATACCCTCACGCTCTGTCAGTAACAACAGTTTCTTTTCATCACTACTAAACTCGTAACTCTGTATACTTAGTTTCGGATTTAGGGCATCGCCATCCACCAGTGTTTCCACGGCCTGACCTGTGGTGATATTAAACTTAACAACCTTGTTTCCATCTTGCGAAGAATAGAACTTCCCATCATTCATCCAGTTTATTCCATATACCGAGCGCTGGGCAAACGTATTTCGGGTAGTGAAGTCATCAATAGTAATTTCTTGCTGCGCAATAAGCAGCATGGGTAAAAGAAAAAGGGCAACCAGAAAAACATTTTTCATATCGATTAATTTTAAAATGTGTGTAAACCTACAAAGAAAAAAAATTACTCGTAGCGGATGCTATCCACAGGATTGGATAATGCTGCTTTTATGGTTTGAATGGAGACGGCCAGCAACGTAATCAGCAATAGTAGCATCACCGGAATAAGGAAAAGCAGCACCGAAAGCTCAATGCGGGTGGCAAAATCCAATAGCCATTCTTTTGTAACATACCAGGCTATGGGCGTGGCAATAAGGGCCGAAATCAAAACCACAATAAAATGATCCTTCCACAATAGCATCAATACTTCTGCTGAAGTAGCCCCTAATGTCTTACGAATTCCAATCTCCTTTTTACGAGACTGCGATGCATAGGCTGCCATGCCAATTAAACCAATGCACGTTATCCATACCGACAATGCAGAAAAGAAAAACAACACTTTTTCAAACGTTAGCTCGCCTTTGTACTGAGCGTTTACGTGATCCTCCAAAAGTCTTGCGGTAAAAGGCTGGCCGGGAAATATGTTTCGAAATAACTTCTCTGCGGATGCCGTGACTTCCTGAACCTTGTCCTGCTCAACATCCACGGTAAAATAATATCCTCTATCCGGAATAAATAAGAAAGCCAGGGGCTTGATGGGTTCACGGGGTGAGTAAAAATGAAAATCTTCTACTACGCGAACAATCTTTGCGGTGTCATTAAAAAACAGAATCCGCTCCTGAATAGCGTCCTCCGGGTTATTAAAGCCTACAGCCCTGGCGGCACTGCGATTAAGTATGATCTCCCTTCTGCTCACACTATTCTCTTTCAACCCAGGGCCTGCCAAAGATACTAAACCATAAACTGCCTCAACATTCTCATCAACAACTACAAACTCAAGTGTGATGGCCGATTCAGTAGGCGCATGAAGGGTGCGTACATTACTTGAATAGGCCAGGCCACGGTCGCCCGGAAGCATATTCACATAGGTAACATTTTTTACGCCTGCTGTCCTTGATAATTCGCGCTTAAAGATTTCAAAATTGCGGTCGTAAAGGGAATCGTAAACTTCTGAGTCATGAATAATCAACCGTGATGTCACTTCAAAGCCAAGTGGTTTCTCGCGGATAGCCTTCACCTGCTTGCCCACAACACTGATCCAGATAATTAATATCAGTGCCGTGGAAAACTGAACAACCACCAGCACCTTTCTTATTCTGGTGCCTGAAAATGAAAAGGATCCCTTTAATGCTGCAATCGGATCGAAACGTGATAAAATAAGTGCAGGGTATAAGCCAGCCAATAAACTGCCTGCCACAAGGATGACCATAAGTTGAATAAAGTATAAGGTATCCAGTGCGGGTAATGCTTCTGTTGCTATCCCAAGGTCAGTCAGATAAGAAGCAGCAAAAATCATAATTAACACGGCCAGTATAATGGCAATACCGTGAAGCAACAGTGACTCTCCTAAAAACTGTACAACGAGTTGTGCCCGGGTACTTCCCAATACTTTGCGAACACCAACTTCGCGAACACGCTCCAGTGCTTTTGCTGAGGAAAGACTGATGTAGTTAATCCACGCCAGCAACAAAACAGCAAAGGCAATACCCATGATGTAGCGTACCATTTTACCATCACCATTTTCTTCCCAATCGCCTTCAAGTTTTGAGGTTAGGTGTATTGTTGTTAATGGTTGCAGTTCAAGTTTAAGTTGCTGACCTACTTGCTTTAGGTAGGCACCCGTTTTCTCCTCAATCAGTAAAGGCAGTTTTTCCTGCAATACCGTTGGCTCTACACCAACCTTGAGTTTCAGGTAGGTTATAGGAATATCCCAGCGCCAGGGTTCTTCAAAAGCATCTTTATAAGTAAAAGCTTCATAATTTTTATAGGATAAAACAATGTCGAAGTGCATGTGGCTATTTTCAGGGAAGTCCTTATACACACCGGTTACAGTATACATCAGCCTGCCTTTGTAGTCTACTATTTTACCGATAGGATCTTCTTCACCAAAAACTTTACGAGCAAAGGATTCCGAAATGGCCATCGTATTAATGTTTGCTATGACAAGGGAATCATTTCCTTTACTAAGGGGTATGGAGAATATCTTAAAAAAATCTTCGCTGGCATAAACGGCTTTCTCGGTTTTCGTCCAATGCTCATTAAAGCGAATCATGGATACCGCCCTCACCATTCGTACCTGGCTTTCTACTTCAGGAAAGGCAGCAACTATATCAGGACCGGCAGCAAACGGTGCAAAAACCGATTCACGAACTGACCCGTCTTGATTAACTCTGATATTTTTTAGTCGTACAATTCTATCAGAATCACTGTAAAAGCGATCGTAGGATTTTTCATAAGCGGTATAGAAATACAAGGTGATAAAGGCAGCAAACCCAATGGAAAGACCCAAGAGATTCAGAAAGAAATAAAATTTTCTGCGTTGAAAATTACGAAGGGCAACCCTGAAGAAATTGCTGATCATGAGGAGAGTTTAGGCAGACTAACTTACATAACCGCAAAGGATTTCCTCGCGGTGTGTAATATTTAATATGAAAATGTCAAATTTCCCCCTTTAGCGACTTGCTGATAACTTCCGCTTTGCTGTGTACATGTAGTTTTCTGTAAATGTTTTTGATGTGAAACCGCACCGTTTCCAGGGAGATACTCATGCGGTCTGCGATTAGTTTATAGCTGAGTCCATCCACTAAGCCAATTACAATTTCTTTTTCTTTTTCAGATAATGGAGAGGATACTGCTTTCTTTTCAGTACTGAAAAAATCAATCACCTTTCGTGCAATTTGTGGCGACATGGGTGACCCGCCACGGGTAAGCAACTCGATACCTTCTTTGATTTCTTCCAACGGAGTGTTTTTCAACAGGTATCCGGTGGCGCCTGCACAAAGGGATTGAAAAATTTTATCAGGATCATTGTACACGGTGAGCATAATGATGTCGATATCCGGATAGTCGCGCTTAATGAGTTTCATGCCGTCAATACCCGACATACCCGGCAACCCGATGTCCATGAGCAGAACATCGGGTTGATTTTCGGGTGAGAGGCCCTTGCGAAAACTTTCTACGGAGTTATGCACCAACGTACAGGAAAATCCCGGCTGCCGATCAAGATATTGGTGCAGCAAGCCGCGTATCTGGTTATCATCTTCAACAATGCCAACAAGAATCATGACTATTCCTTCACTACGTAAATCAAAGATAGTTTAAAGCCTTGGTTCATAACTTTTCTTTTTATATCCTCAACTTGGTGCGTGTCAACATTGTATTCCTCTTCCTTGGCAATTTTGAGCAGTCCGTGTTGATAAAGTAATTGAACCCCTAGTTTTTCGGAAAGTTTAAACACAGGACCAATGTTAAAACTCATGTCAAACGAACTATAATAATCCTTTGCATCCTCCGTTTTGGGCAACAGAAAATTATCTTGTGCTTCCTGATTGTTTTTTACCTTGGCGCTTGTCAGAATGCTCACCTGGGTGCCCGCCTGCATTGAAAATTTATCTGATATGGCGTATTGGATAGATAGTGGAATGTCCAGATAGTACAACATTTTTTTATACTCCGCAGTGAAAGTCCCGCTTTGACCGTCTACTTCTCCTGAATAAGTAGCCCCCCTACCAGAATACTGAAGTCCTGAAATCGCACTGAGTTTATCATTAAATGGATACTGAACTACTAAACCACCATGAAAGCGAACTGCCATCTTTGGCTTTTCTCCAACCTCGCCCCATTCTTCTGCATCACTACCAATAAAATTCGTGAAACTTGGGCCTGCAACGACACTGATTTTAACCTGGGCTTTTGCCAAAGTACCGCAAAGCACAACTAACACAGAGAGCGTTATTAATTTTTTCATAGCTGTATTTTTTTAGTTAAAATTCCAGCTATTCCGCCTGCCCTTCAACCCCATAAACGGGGGGGGCTACACTTTTATGGTATAGTCAAGGCGGATGGAGGTGCCATCCTGTATTGTCAGGTCAAGTTGGGCATGGATATCTGCTGCGCGCTTTCTCATGCTGCGCAAGCCGTTGCCCTTTCTGCTTTCATCTTCTAAAAAGCCTACACCGTCATCGGATATTTGCATGACAATGTTCCGCATTGATTGTTCAACGCGTATGCTTACACATTTCGCCTGGGCATGTTTAACAATATTGTGCAGTGCCTCTTTATAAATAAGATAAAGGTTTTGTTTTACCTGTGGGGAGAGAAGGATCTTATCATCGCTGGTGTGTACAACAAATTCGAATTCAATATTCTTTGGAGAGAGTATTTGTGCCGCGAAGTCCT
>CAZVFM010000171.1:0-6071 GCA_964626095.1 uncultured Roseivirgaceae bacterium
CTCGCTACAAATTAATGACAGCTCATAGCTGTCAATTTTCATTTATTAAATTCTTCTTCTCGTGTACTCTGAGTAATCAGGAATACTACGCTTATAGTCGCCAAAAAGTAATTCTGAAGAAAAAAGGTAATCTGCTGTTGCGCGATTACATGCCACTGGAATGTTCCAAACAACAGCAATGCGCAATAAAGCCTTAATATCCTGATCGTGTGGAAGCGGCTCTAAAGGATCCCAGAAAAATATTAGAATATCAACTTTACCATCTACAATCAAGGATCCTATTTGCTGATCTCCACCCAAAGGACCACTTTGGTATTGCGCCACTTCAAGACCAGTTTCTTCCGTAATCAATCTTCCGGTTGTTCCAGTAGCCAGTAACTTACAACGCTTCATACTATGCTTGTTGAAATTAATCCATTCGACCAATTCTTTCTTCTTATTGTCATGTGCTATCAATGCAACCGTTTTCATAGGGTCATTTATTTAATGTTGTAAAATGTAGTTAATTACTTTCATACATTTGAACATATTTGAAAAATATATCAAATCTTATGAAAAGTATAAACCCAACAGAAACTGTCGCCTGGAAGAAGTTAAGTGATCACTATCAGCTTGCACATAAATTTCATATGCGTAAATTATTTGCAGATGATAACAAACGTTTTGAAAAGTTTCACATTCGGTTTAATGACTTGCTTCTCGACTATTCTAAAAATATTATAACCGAAGAAACAATAAACTTATTACGACAACTTGCTGATGAGTGTGAGGTAAAAGCTGCAATTAAATCCATGTTTGAAGGCGAGAAAATTAACCGAACTGAAGGACGTTCTGTCTTGCATATTGCTTTGCGTAATCGGAGCAACAGTCCGGTTTTAGTCGATGGAAAAGATGTGATGCCCGAGGTAAATATGGTGCTGAATCAAATGAAAAGCTTCTCCGAAAAAATAATATCTGGAAACTGGAAGGGCTTTTCAGGATTACAAATTACAGATATTGTAAACATTGGTATTGGTGGTTCAGACCTTGGCCCGCTGATGGTGACAGAAGCACTTCGCCCATACCATACGCATATCAAATCTCATTTTGTCTCTAACGTGGATGGAACCCATATCAAGGAAACATTAAAATCGCTTAATCCGGAGACAACACTTTTCATCATTGCATCCAAAACTTTTACTACACAAGAAACCATGACAAATGCGGAGAGCGCCAAGCATTGGTTTTTGGAAAGAACAAATAAACAAGGCGATGTTGCCAAACACTTTGTTGCAGTTTCTACAAATGAAGATGCAGTAAAGGCATTTGGCATTGCTGCAGAAAATATGTTTGTGTTTTGGGATTGGGTTGGAGGCCGATATTCATTATGGTCATCTATCGGACTTTCCATTGTATGCACCATCGGCTATGATAATTTCATTCAATTGCTTGAAGGGGCACAAGCCATGGATAATCATTTTAAGGAAACAGAAATTGAAAATAACATTCCGGTTACACTAGCACTGATTGGCATCTGGTATAATAATTTCTTTAACGCAGCATCTGAGGCGCTACTCCCCTACGATCAATATTTGCATCGCTTTGCAGCATATTTTCAACAAGGCAATATGGAGAGTAATGGCAAAAGCACTGACCGCAATGGGAATAAAATCGATTACCAGACTGGTCCTATTATATGGGGTGAGCCCGGAACAAACGGACAACATGCTTTTTACCAACTTATACATCAGGGAACCAAACTCATACCCTGTGATTTTTTAGCTCCTGCCAACAGCCACAATAAAATTGCTGACCATCATCAAAAATTACTTTCTAATTTCTTTGCACAAACAGAAGCATTGATGATGGGCAAATCGGAAGATGAAGTAATTGCAGAACTTAAAAAATCAGGAATGACTGAAGATGAGATTCAATTCCACAAAGCATTCAGGATATTCGAAGGCAACAGACCGAGCAATTCTATTTTATTTAAACAACTAACACCGCATATGCTGGGCATACTCATTGCCATGTATGAGCATAAAATATTTGTTCAAGGGGTGATATGGAATATATTCAGTTTCGATCAATGGGGTGTGGAATTAGGAAAAGTACTTGCCAAAAGAATTCTTCCTGAATTAATAAATAAAGAATCAATAAACACACACGATGCTTCAACCAATGGTTTGATCAATACCTACAAAGAAATGATTGCGTAAATCTTCTAATCCTTCAGCTTATAAAGTCTTGCAGGTTTATGTGCTACTCCCAATTCACGCTCATCTAAGGGATGTAATAAATCTTTAGCCAGAAGTTTCTTTCTAAAATTTCGTTTATCCAATTCAATACCCAATACCGCTTCATGTAATTTCTGCAGTTGTCCAAGAGTAAACTTCTGAGGTAAGAGATTGAAGCCAACGGTTTCATGCTCTAGTTTATTTCCTAAAGTTTCGAGGGCCATGTCAACAATTTCATTATGATCAAAAGCCAGTTCAATTTCAACAGGCACCTCAACCCACTGTGTCGACTTAGCGAATGAGGATGCTACCAGGTTAACATCTTCAATCCTGATCAAAGAAAAATATGCAACCGTTATCACCCTTGCATTGGGTTCTGCTCTTTGCCGTCTTAACCACTCCACGTCTTCCGACTGACTTATGCGATCCGGTCCTCCAAAAGTTCTGAACTGTTCCATGTAAATATCCTTCAGTCCGGTGAGTTCTTTCAATATCCGATAGGCCGCTTCATCCAGGTTCTCATCCTCCAGAATTAAGTCGCCCGGAAGTGCAAATTTTGAATCAGAATTTCGCTCGATAAGCAAAATCTGGAGCCGATTCCCATCAAATCCAAAAATTACGCAATCGACTGAAACGTGCGGATTAAGCCTTTGAACATTCACTGACATAGAAGCTTTATAATTTCATTGGTAAAGTGTAACGGCCACAGTAACTTTGTTCAAATTACTAAAATTTAATGGATAAAAACATCCAGAGAATTGGTGTCTTTACTTCCGGTGGCGATGCTCCGGGAATGAACGCAGCAATCAGAGCAGTAGTTAGATCTGCAATTTTTTATAAGAAAGAGATATACGGGGTTATCCGAGGATACGAGGGTATGATTGAAGGCGATATCGTTAAACTCGGGGCACGATCTGTTGGCAATATCATTCAAAGAGGCGGCACCATACTTAAAACTGCACGTAGCGAAAGTTTTAAAACTGCTGAAGGAAGAGCAAAAGCCTACGAATCATTAAAAGAGAATGGTATTGATTCGCTTGCAGCCATTGGTGGTGACGGTACCTTCCGAGGTTTAAAAGTCTTTTACGAAGAATACGGTTTACCATCTATTTGTATTCCTGGTACCATCGACAATGATATTCCGGAAACAGATTATACCATTGGCTTTGATACCGCAACAAATACTGCAGTAGAAGCTATAGATAAAATCAGGGACACTGCGCTTTCGCATAACCGTTTGTTTTTTATTGAAGTGATGGGAAGGCATTCGGGTTACATTGCTGTAAATGCAGGTATTGCCGGTGGCGCAGGAGCCATTATCATCCCTGAAGAAAACATGAGCATTGAGGATCTTGTGAAGAAACTGGAAGAGGGTGCTAAGTACAATAAAACTTCAAGCTTAATTATAGTAGCTGAGGGTTCTAAACTAGGTGATACACATGATCTTGCTAAAGAAATTACCAGGCAATACCCCCAATTCGATACTAAAGTTACTGTGGTGGGCCATATGCAAAGAGGAGGCGCCCCCTCCTATTTCGACCGGGTACTTGCCAGCAAAATGGGTGTAGCGGCAGTTGAGGGTTTGATCAAAGGCCAAACCGGAGCAATGGTAGGAATCCGAAATAATAAGATTGTGTTTAATGATTTTGACAGCATAGAAAATGGAAAAGCACCCGTGGATGAAGAAGCACTTCGTATTGCCAAGATACTCTCCATTTAATGTTGAAAACGTTTAAACTAAAATGAAAGAACTTACTATTGGCATTGATATAGGTGGAACCAACACCAAGTATGGAATCGTAGATCGCGAGGGAAATGTATTATCTCAAGGCAGCCTCGCCACGCAGAAGTACGATGCATTCAAAGATTTTCTGAATGAATTGATGATTGCAGTGCAACAATCACTCGATAAACTCAAAGGTGATTACAAAGTTTACGGCATAGGCGTAGGTGCAGCCAATGGAAATTTTTATAAAGGCACAATAGAACATGCCACTAACCTGAAATGGAAAGGCACAATCAACCTGGCCGAAATGATCAAAGCATATTTTGATTTGCCGGTAGTAGTAACTAATGATGCCAATGCAGCTGCAGTTGGTGAAATGATTTATGGCAGTGCGAAGAAGATGAAAGACTTTGTCGTAATTACTCTCGGCACCGGATTAGGCAGCGGTATTGTTTCTAATGGAGAGGTAATTAATGGACATCATGGCATTGCGGGTGAATTGGGTCATACTTCGGTTAATCCAAACGGACGCTATTGCAATTGCGGTAAAAGGGGTTGTCTGGAGACCTATGTTTCAGCTACTGGCATTCGAAGAACGGTCTATAAATTACTGGCCGATCATTTGGAAGACAGTATTTTACGCGAAATCAGTTTTGATGACCTCGGAACAAAAATGATTACCAATGCGGCACGCAATGGTGATGTGGTAGCACTGGAAGCTTTTGAATATACCGGCAGGATACTGGGCACCAAACTTTCTGATTCTGTTGTACATACTAATCCTGAAGCCATTTTCTTATTAGGGGGCTTATCAATGGCCGGAGATTTAATTTTTAAACCCACCATTAAACATTTGGAGTCTAACCTTATGCCCATGTTCAGAGGCAAGACCAAAATACTTCCATCGGGCTTACAAGCCAATGCAGCACCTATACTAGGTGCCAGTAGTTTAATATGGAATTACCTGGATAAACCGGCCTTAAGCAAAGAAGTGGTTTATTGATTCCAACCTTTTAGTCTGCAATGCTGTCTAAGGATTGAATTGAACTTTAATCCATGAAATCATTATACCTACTAAGCCTCATAATCGTCCTCATCGGATGTGATTCGGAAATAAAGCCTTGCAAGCAGAACAATGAGATCACTATTGAAGATAAGCAAGGGACACTACAGTATGATAGTCGCTTTGAACACTGGGTTATTCGCCATCATGTACCCGGAACCATTGACAGTTTTGAGCTATACATACCCTGCGAGCTGTCTCAGGAACTAGACAATAACACGCCTGTAGTTTTCAGCGGATTTGCCTCAGAATTAGAGAAAAGAAAAAAGCCAACTACTACCATTGGTTCAGAAGAATTTTTTACCATTAACCTATCAGCCCTCATCGAATCAACACATAATTAAAGGTCAGCAATTTTCATTAGTCAGCTACAAGGTTTAATTTTATCAAAGTAAACTAAACCTTTAAACATGACCTGTATCAACTGTGGTAAGGAGGCCTCCGAAAGATTTTGCGCCCATTGCGGACAACGCACCAATGTGAAGCGCATTACCTTTAAAGAAAGCTGGTACGACTTCTGGTCACGCATATATGGTTTTGATGGCATGTTTCCGCGTACCCTGCGCGACATCAGCATAAGACCCGGGGAAGCTGCAAGAAAGTTTATTGATGGCAACCGTGTAATGTATTATGGTCCGGTTGGTTATTTCTTTTTAATGATTACGCTTTACTTAATTATAATTAGCTTACTTGATGTCGATCTCAAAGAGATAATGCAATCGAACCAATTTGTAATTGCAGATTCGGATGAAGGCATTGAGGTAAATAAAAACACACAAAACCTTGTGATGGAATTTGTCACCAACAACTTCAGGTTCTTTATTTTCTTAATGATCCCTTTCAATGCAATTGCCGCTAAATACCTGTTCTTCAGAAAAGCTGGTCTTAATTTAATCGAACACAATGTTTTACCGCTTTATATATTCGGTCACTTGTTTTGGATCAGTATTATAGGAGCATTCATTAATAAATTTACTGATTCAACAATTTTAACCAATACTGCCCAAGTATTGTCATTGATTTTCTTTGGGTATGCGTATTCTAACTTTATTAGTTATCAAGCAAA
>CAZVFM010000172.1:0-6056 GCA_964626095.1 uncultured Roseivirgaceae bacterium
TGCGCAAACCAATAACCTATCGGAGCAGCAATAAAGAAGGCAATCAATACCAGTTTAATGAAATCTTTGGAAATCAACATAACAATATTACTTACGGTTGCTCCAAGCACTTTGCGCACACCAATTTCTTTGGTGCGTTGCACAGTAGTAAATGAAGCCAGTCCGAACAAGCCCAGGCATGAAATGATGATAGCAATGGCAGTGGCTGTATTTACAAGCTTAGCCGTTTTTTGCTCGGATTCATAAAAAATCCTTACAGCCTCATCCATGAAGTAATATTTCAAACCCTGGTCGGGATACACTTTCTTCCATGCCACCTGAAGTTTTTCAAGCGCTTGTTGTATGTCTACCGATTGCTTATCGTCTGAGTCGAACTTTAAAGACAGGCAAGATCCTGTTTCTCCATAATAGATTGCCAGGGGCTTTATGGCGTGGTGCATAGATTGGAAATGAAAATCTTTTACCACACCCGTAATGGTATTGGGAGTGTTCGCACCAGAAAATATTTGTTCTCCTAAAATCTCTTCCACAGGATCGAAGCCCAGTTTCCGCGCATAAGTTTCATTAATTACTATTTCACGCGCACTGTCACTAGGAATAAAATTTCTTCCGGCAAGTAATTGCAAACCATAAAAGGACAGGTAGTCTATATCACCCACTTTTCTATGTACGTTTTCTTTTATTTCTCCTGCTTCAGACTTAAATGTCAGCGTATTGGTACTAATATAACTCATTGTTGCTGGCGGAGACTGGTGGACAGATACTGTATTTATTTCTGCCAACTGGCTAAGTTCATTTACTAACACATCGCGTTTTGAAGCAGGTTCAAACCAAGGTGTATAGAAATATACGATGGCATCTCTTTCAAAACCCATTTCCTTTTTCAGCATGTAGCCAATTTGAAGTGTTACCACAATAGCACAGGCAATAAGGGCCTGCGAAAAAGTAAACTGAAAAATCGTAAGCCCTTTTCTTAAGGTTACTGAAAGTGCGCTTCGGCTTCCACTGTACACTTTATCTTTCAAAGCTTTTACCGGCTGATAAGCACTGATAACAAAGGCGGGGTATAATCCAGAAATTAAACCAACCACAAGTACCATCGTCAAGAGGAAAAGCACTGTTGAAATATCATTATAATTCAATGCCACACCTTTGGGAATAAACTCGTGAAAATAAATCAGCGCCAATTCGGCTACGGGCAAGGCCAGAATAACAGCAATCAGGCTCAATAAAGTACTTTCACTGAGAAACTGAAGCACCAGCATTTTTCGCGAGCCCCCCATTACTTTTCGCACACCAATTTCTTTGGCCCTGCGCGTAGCCTGCGCGGTAGATAAGTTGATAAAATTCACGGAGGCTATAAGCAAAAGCAAAAGTGCAATGATGATTAAGCTTTGCAAAGTGGGCATGTGCGCCACATTGCGGCCACTATCGAAAATGCCAAGGTCTTTGTTAAAGTGAAGATCGCTTAAAGGTTGCGCATGAAACCAGCCGGCATAATCGCTGCTTTCTGAATCTTGCTCTATAATTTTATCATGTAGCGTTTGCAATTGAACCTCTAAACTGCTTAAACTGGTACCATTTTCAATCTTGATAAAAAATTGCGAATGACTATTTGTATTGCTCCATTCGTTAAAGCCATAATTATCCTTTAACCAGGTGTGCTCAACTGTAGCAAATGAAATAAAATCAGTAAAAGTCAAATCTGTATTTCCTTTTAAATCCTCCAAAATACCAGCCACACTCAGCTTGAGAGAATCGTTATAAATTATCTCTGTTCCGATGATATCTTCGATTGGCATATCACCAAAATACTTTTGCACATTACTAAAAGTAATCGCCACCTGGTAAGGGTTCTTCAAAGATTCAGCATTACCTGCCAACCATCGGTAAGCATCAAATACTTCAAAATATTCAGGCCCGACAATCGCCATGTTACCATCACGTTCAAAACGCACAGGTTCCTTATCCGCCTGCATTAGGGTAACGGTCGCACCATAGGTATGGAAATGCGTTGAAGATTCAATGCCGCTGAAATTCTCTTGCACAAATCCTGGAATCGCATCAGATACTCCGCGATTAAAACCATTAAATACTCCTTTGAACTCCGAATACACACGGTATATGCGATCACCATCTTTGTGAAACTTATCGAAGCTCAGCTCAAAGTTTACAATCAGGAATATCACCAAACAGGCCGCAATACCTACGGTGAGCCCGAATACATTGATGGCGGTGAACACACTGTTGTTCACTATGTTTCTTATCGCAATTTTGATAAAGTTTCTTAGCATAACTTTTCAGGTTTATTCGTAACGCAATGACTTTACAGGATCAGTAGCAGCAGCCTTTAATGCATGGTAAGAGATGGTAATCAAAGCAATAGCCACCGCAGCTAAACCCGTGAGCAAAATTGTTAAACTATCGATAGATGTTTTATAAGCAAAATTCTGCAACCAATTATTCATCAGATAAACAACAAGCGGAACTGCCAACACAAAACCTATCAATACCAGTATTATAAAATCTTTGGAAAGCAGCGTAAACACATGATGTGTTTCTGCACCCAATACTTTTCGTATACCTATCTCCTTGGTTTTAAATGCTACCACAAAAGAAACCAAACCGAAAAGTCCTACGATTGCTATCACGATGGCAATAGTAGAGAAGGTGGCAAAGATATTTGCCAGCCTTAATTCTGAAGCATACTGTTTGGCAAAGCTTTCATCGAGAAATGAATACTCCAAATCACGACCCGGAAAAAATGATTTCCATTGAGTCTCTATCTGCCCAAGTAATTCTTGTGTTGAAGCTGCTGAGTACCTTATTACATATTGTGTAGCATATTGTGTCATGGTACTTAATACCACCGGATGAATTTTCTTTTGGAGCCCGTGCTGATGATAGTCCTTAATTACACCTACCACTACTCCCCTGGGCATACCCGATGGTGAATCAATGCGCTTACCAATGGCATTATCTGCTGTTTCCCAACCCATTGCCAATACACATGCTTCATTGATAATTAGAGCATCGGGCAATTCACTTCCACCAGAGGTATCAAAATCTCTACCTGCAAGCAATTGAAATCCTAAAGTTTTTACATAATCCTCATCGGCTACAATAAATTCTGTACTCACACTTTCCTCCATGCTTTTTCCTTCCGGGTAAGCCACCTGTCCATCCCAACCATAATTACCCGGAATGGCGTTGGTATAGGCTACACGTTCTACCCCTGCCATGGAAGAGAGTTCATATTTAAACGAGGTATAATTTTTGTTTCTATGATCGTAACTAACCTTGCCTGCATTTACTACCAATACTTGCTTATTATCAAATCCCAGGTCTTGCTTCATCATGTATCCTAGCTGATCCATTACCACTAGTGTACTGACAATCAATGCGGATGAAATGAAGAATTGCACCACCACCAGACTTTGCCGTAAGCGTACACCTACTTTGCCTGTATGAAAAATACCTTTAACTATAGAGATTGAGTTTTGTCCAGAAATAATCCAGGCAGGATAGGCGCCTGAAAGCAAACTGACAAATACCCATAAGGCAACGATACTTCCAAGTACATGTATTTGCATAAAACTATTCATGTTGTACGTGCGACCGGTAAGTTCATTAAATAAAGGTAAAAGGGAAAAAGCAAGTGCAATGGCTATTGCGAAAGCAATAAAGCTGGAAAGAAAAGACTCTGCCATAAATTGTGCGAAGAGTGATTTACGTGTTGAGCCCACTACTTTTCTTAAGCCCACTTCTTTTGCCCGGTAAGTTGATCGGGCAGTGGCCAGGTTAATATAATTGATACAAGCCAGTAACAATACAACAGCGGCAACTATGCTCAATATGCGAATATGTTGTAAGTTTCCAGAAGGGCCTACAGAATTGCCCGCTTCTTTATCCAGGTAAATATCTTTAAGTGCATCATAATCTAATGAAGCTTTATAACCATAGGTGCTGAACACTTCTCCGGCTTTGTCCATGTACAGATTTTCGGACTTGGCTTTAAAAGATTCCAGATCAACTCCTTCTCTTAACTTGATATAGTTAATCATGTTGAAGGAGAACCAATCATCGCGATTATCAAAGTCAGCTACGAATGTTTTAAAAGTTGCAAAAGATAAAATCAAATCAAATTTCAAATGGGTATTGCCCGGAAATTCATCAAGAACACCGGTAACTTTAAAGTTGATGGTATCAGCCATCAAAAGTTCTTTACCTAAAGCATCTCCATCATAGAACTTATCTTCCATGGCTTTGGTGATAACCACGGTGTAAGGTTCATTTAATGCAGATTGTGGATTTCCACTTTTTAAGGGCAGGGAGAAAAAATCAAAAAAGTTTTCTTCTGCATAAATCAATTTCTCAGAGAAATATTGATTGTTGTGCTTTATGCTCAAAGCAGGCCAGCCACGCATATAGATAACATCTTCAACTTCCGGGAATTCATTTTTCAATGCGCGGGCTACACCCCAACCATTTGTTGAATTCTTTCCACCAACAGTGCTGTTTACATTTAAAAGCCATGTGCTTATCCGGTAAATGCGATCAGCATCTTTGTGAAACTTATCATAAGACAATTCTTCATTCACAAAAAGCAAGACCAACGCGCCAAAGGCCAGGCCTACCGAGAGGCCAAAGAAATTAACAAAGGAAGTAAGTCTGTTTTTTAATAGGTTCCGGAAAGCAACCTTGAGGTAGTTTTTAAACATGGGATTTAATTTTACACTTTGATTGCAAGCAAGGTGCCAAGCCTGTTTTAAGCTAAAAACAGCCTTTTTATAAATCACTAAGTTCTAAACTGAACAAAAGCGTCCGATGTCGGACAAATTAAAACAGCTCCTTAGCTATGCGGTAGATTGGATCTGATTTGCCCATAGAATAAAAATGTAGTGAAGGCACACCATGCTTTATCAATTCCTTTGATTGTTGTATCGTCCACTTAACACCAACCTCTCTTGCGGCTGCATTATCTTTGCATTGCTCCACTTCATCGGCCAACTCTTCAGGCACATCGATATAAAAAATAGTGGGCAAGACATTGATTTGATTTTTGGTGGTGATGGGTTTAATACCTGGAATAATGGGGACATTGATTCCGGCCGCCCTGCACTTGTCTACAAAATCAAAATACTTCTGGTTATCAAAAAACATTTGGGTCACAATGTACTCGGCCCCCATATCTATTTTGAGTTTAAGGTATTTTAAATCTGTTTTGAGATTAGGCGCAGCAAAATGTTTTTCAGGATAACCTGCAACACCTACGCAAAAATCAGTGGGTTTGGTATTTTGTAGTTCATCATCCAGGTAAATACCCTTGTTCATGTTTACTACTTGTCCCAGAAGTTCTGACGCATACTTGTGTCCATCAGATTCCGGCACAAACTTGCCCTCGTTCTTGATGCCATCACCCTGCAAAACCAATACATTGTTGATTCCTAAAAAATGCAAATCAATCAAAGCATTTTCTGTTTCTTCTTTAGAAAATCCTCCACAGATAATGTGTGGCACAGTATCTACTTTGTAATTATTCTGTATGGC
Source organism: uncultured Roseivirgaceae bacterium (assembly GCA_964626095.1). Taxonomy (GTDB): domain Bacteria; phylum Bacteroidota; class Bacteroidia; order Cytophagales; family Cyclobacteriaceae; genus DAOLDI01. The sequence continues at coordinate 5,551 of CAZVFM010000172.1, forward strand.
CGCACATATCCCTACAGTTCCCGGGCGCTTACGCACCGATTGCTTTTCAAGCAAGCCATTTTCTCTTTTCTTATACACATATTCTTCGCGGTGATAAGTTACATCAACAAATGCCGGTTTGAATTCCATCAATGGATCCATGTGATCAAACAATGACCTGATGTTCTCTCCCTTCAACGGTGGCAAAACCTCTACAGTAAAGAGTGTTTTTCCTTTTGCGTTTTTTAAATGTTCGGATACTTTCATTTCTATTTGTGTTGATGTATTAATGTACGGATGTGTTTATGTTTTACTTATCTTCTCTGCCTTTCAGATAGCGAATAAATGCCAGTATAGAATTCTTTGTTTGTTCTGATTTATCTCTTATCAGTTTTATCCTTTCATCACTTAAATAATCCATATCTTCTAATGCATATGTCATACTTTTCACTTCGATACAAGAACTTTGTGCTATTCCCAAAAATTTGATAAAATCCTTTTTACCTATTCTTCCAAAACCTTCAGCA
>CAZVFM010000173.1:0-6055 GCA_964626095.1 uncultured Roseivirgaceae bacterium
CTCATTTTTTTACTTCAATGCAAAAAGGTAATTCAGCCCCAGCATTACACCTATAGTTTTTTGAGGCTTCGAACCGTCAGCAGCTATTGCCATATTCATTAACCCCGGCTGAATTCTTGCTTCGATTAATAGTTTCCCGTTTGCAACAGACCATGTAAAAGTAGCAGAGTAGTACCCAAGACAAGAACAAATGAGTTTAGGGCAGATTTTTTGAGTTAAGCCACCAAAAAGTTAAGTGAAAATTCTCTGCCGGTGTACCGATTAAGTATCGTATGCCAATAGCAAAACAGGAATAAATACTAAATTCGCGGTGTTAATTAACTATAGATTCCCGGCCCCTTAGTTCAATGGATAGAATGTGAGTTTCCGGAACTCAAGATATAGGTTCGATTCCTATAGGGGCTACTTCTTCTTGGACTTTACTTTTCTACTGGGAATCTTCGTCTTTTGCAGACGTTTTTCTTTGGCTAAAATATCCGCAAGGGAGCTTTTCTTAAGTAGCTCAACAGTAGCGTTTCTCAATTCTAAAAAAGCTTGTCGCACCCCGCAGTTTTCTTCATTTTCACATTCCAGGCAAGGCTCATAATACCGAAAGGTGGCACAGGGAATAGCAGCAATGGCTCCGTCAAAAAGCCTTACAACATCGGCCATATTTACTTCTTTAGGGGGTTTCCTCAAAAAATAACCCCCACCCTTTCCGGCCTTACTACCCAGAATACCAGCTTTGCGTAAATCGAGCAGAATTGATTCAAGGAATTTCTGAGGAATATGGTGGTGCTGAGCTATCTCTCTAATCATTACGTACCCTTCTCCATATCTGTAAGCCAGAAAGACTAATGAATGAATGGCATATTTACTTTTCTTAGATAGCACAGAAAAATTTCTAACTTTCTAAGGCTAAGTAACCGAAACATTATTAGAAAGCAAATACCTTAATATTTGGTTTTTAAGAGTTTGTTTGGAAGCTTTGAAGGACAAAGTCTGAAAAAGACGTGAAATTTAAAGAAGCAAAAAAGGTAGTCATTGCCCTGAAAGAATTCAGGAGGGCGCTTTACAGGGCCTACCGAAAGACTCAGAAAAGAGTAAAGTCCATTTCCCCACAGGTACTTTTTTATACCAGCACACTGTCAATTATTCTTTTGATTGTTGATCTTGGTTTTGATGGCCCAGAACAACAAAAGTGGTACGACCTCTCTTATCTTATCTATTTCTCGATCGTATTCACCACATACCTAATGCAAATTATCTTCAGGGAAAAAGCGAGAAGGAATATTTATTTTCTTGCAGGAAACCTTGTGTTAATGAGTTACCTCGCCCTGATATTACTGGCCTACTCAACTTTTGACACACCAAAACTCGAAAATTTTCTATTGCCACAATACATACATGTAGGTGTAATATTCCTTTTTGTAATTGAGTTCTCCAAGAAAACACTTGACATTGAAAAACTACGGATAAATCCTGCATTGCTTTTTGTGTTGAGTTTTACGCTTATCATTATTACCGGCACCGGTTTACTCATGCTGCCCGAAGCCACAGTTTCAGGAATAAGTTTTTTTGATGCGCTTTTTACATCAACAAGCTCGGTTTGTGTAACGGGTTTAATGGTGATTGATTTACCCACTGAATTTACCCGTTTCGGTCATACCATTATTTTGATTTTGTTTCAGGCAGGTGGCTTAGGAATTATGACTTTCACCAGTTTTTTTGGATTCTTTTTCTCTGGTAGCAGTTCATTCTACAATCAATTTATGTTGAAGGATTTTTTGGCCGCACAAAAAGCGGATGAAGTATTTAAAAATTTAATAAAGATTGTACTGTTTACCTTTGGTATGGAAGCCGCTTGTGCTTTGCTTGTTTTTTACAGTGTTGATTCATCCCTCTTCTCAAATGCAGGCGAGCATATTTTCTTTTCCATTTTCCATGGGGTATCAGCATTTTGCAATGCAGGCATATCAACATTACCTGGTGGTTTTTATCATACCGATTTTAGAATCAACTACAACTTACATCTTATTGTTGCAATCTTTTTTATTATTGGCGGCCTTGGATTCCCTGTAGTGCTTAATCTCTACAAATATTTAAGGGAATGGATTGAAACCACAATTAAAGCCATAAAATCACATCAAAATCTTCCTTCCTTGCCGCGAGTTATTAATCTTCATACAAAACTGGTATTATACACAACAGCTATACTATTAGTGGTTGGTTTTGTGCTTTTCTTCGTTGCGGAATACAACAATATACTTAAAGAACACAGCTGGTATGGAAAAGTAGTAACCACCATTTTTCTATCGGCTTCTCCAAGAACTGCAGGCTTTAATACATTCGATTTAAGTCAACTCAGTTTTCACTCTATCATGATTATCTTTTTGTTTATGTGGATTGGAGCTTCCCCAGGTTCAACAGGCGGAGGCATTAAAACAACCACCTTTGCTATAGGTACGCTAAATTTATTTAGCATGGGTAGAGGCAAAGACCGGATAGAAGCTTTTCAACGTGAAATTTCCAATCAATCCGTACGAAGGGCTTTTGCTGTAATCTCCCTTTCATTAATCGTCATGGGATTTTCAACCTTTGGCATTACCTATTTTGATCCGCAGTTTGATTTACTTCAGATTGCCTTTGAGTGTTTTGCAGCCTATTCTACAGCGGGTTTTACTTTCGGCATCACACCCGATTTAAGTACGCCAAGCAAGATTATATTGATGCTTACCATGTTTACAGGAAGGGTAGGCATGCTGACTATTATGATTGGAGTCCTACAAAAAATTAAAACAACACATTATCGTTATCCAAGTTCTGACATCTTCATTAACTAACTATTACAATTATGAAATTTATCATTTTTGGTCTTGGTAATTATGGCAATTCACTGGCCACCAAACTCACCGAGCTGGGCCACGAAGTAATTGGTGTTGACAACAGCATGCAAAAAGTTGATGGTTTGAAAGATCGCATCTCGCAGGTAATCTGTATGGACTCAACAGATCGTGAATCAGTCAGTACACTACCATTGAAAGATACAGACATAGCTTTTATTTGCATTGGAGAAGATGACCGCGCTTCAATTATGACCAGCGCACTTTTAAAACAATTAAAAGCCAAACGGATCATCGGTAGGGCGGTATCAGTACTTCAACAAACCGTGCTAGAGGCAATGGGCATACAGGAAATAGTTCACCCTGAAAGAGAGTCGGCCGAACGCATGGCCAAGATTTTTGATATAGAGGGTGTGATTGATTCATTGCACATTGCCGGAGAACATGATATTGTAGAGGTGAAGGTGCCCGATTTGTTTGTGGGTAAGAGTATAGAAGAACTCAATCTGCGTGAAGAATATAATGTACTTGTGGTTACCATCATCAAAACAAAGAAAACCACCAATCTGCTTGGTCAGCTTAAAGAAGTTAAAGAACCCGAAGGAGTAGTTGGTCCGGGTACTGTTTTACAAAACAATGATATCATGGTGCTTTATGGTAATATTAAAGACATTAAAAAACTTATAAAGGACGCTTAAATCATTTCAGCAAATTCATGATCGTTGCCAAACCAAGATTTACTACACTTTTTTCTTTCAGCGTTTTCCTATTACTAAGTGCATTTGTACTGGTTTTAAATGTACAGGTCTTGTTAGATGAACCAAAAGTAACATGGTATCGTCTGCTGATTATTCTTTTGCTTGCCCCTATCTGTCTTTACCTGCTATACAGGATTTTTTTTCAATACAAAAAAATCAGTGTAGGTAAAAAGAAAATTAACATTCATTATCCTTTAAGAGGCAAACAACAGAACTTTGCCATTAGAGAAATTGAAAGCTGGAAGGAAGAAAGTGTAAAGACAGGAAAGAATTCTTATTACAAAGAGCTCGTCATCCAATTCGGTTCCGGTCAATCATTAAAGATGGGAATGCAGGAGTACACTGAGTATAAAAAAATACTTAGCTACTTGAATGAGCATGCGGGTAAAAAAAGAATGTAGCCACAGATTACTTCTTCGGACTTCGTTTCAAAATCCCAACCATTCAATACCCCCACCTCAATATTGAACCTTCAATCTATCTGTGCCCAAGAAGGGACTCGAACCCCCACGGCTTGCGCCACACGCCCCTGAAACGTGCATGTCTACCAATTTCACCACTTGGGCCCTATACTGGTGCCCAGGACTGGATTCGAACCAGCACACCTTACGGCACTACCCCCTCAAAGTAGCGTGTCTACCAATTTCACCACCTGGGCATTTTAAAAACCGCTTAGCCTACGGTAAGGGGCAGCAAAAATAGTACGGATTTACAATATTACCAATCAAGAAAAATGGGTAAAAGAAGTACTTAAGGGGTCGGCTATAAAACTGGAATAATAATTGGATAAGCGAAATGGATTAAATTTTATATTGCCATTTCAATCTCAATAAAAAAAACAATGAAGTTCGGATTCTTTAAAAAACTAGGGTTAGCATCGTTTATTCTGCTTACCGTTCAACTTTCTCTTACGGCAAATACTCACACGTTTACCTCAAATGATAGCATTAAAGTACCAAATAATTGGTTTCTTCTTGATCCTGAAGCAGATAAGGTATTAGGTATTAGCGTGGAGCGCGCCTATTCAACCCTACTTAGAGATAAACCCAGCCGTACAATAATAGTGGCTGTTATCGATTCGGGAGTGGATATTGAGCATGAAGATCTAAAAGACAAAATCTGGACAAACACAAAAGAAATACCCGGTAACGGCATTGATGATGATGGCAATGGCTACGTTGATGATGTTCATGGCTGGAACTTCATAGGCGGGCCGGGAGGAAACGTAAATGAAGACACCTACGAGCTTACAAGAGAGTATGTGCGGCTTAGAGATAAATTTGAAAATGCCGATGAAAAGAAGATTGCTAAAAAAGATAAAGACGAATACACCTACTGGAAAAAAGTACGTGACGATTTTTTTAAACTGAAAGAAAAGAATAATACACAGTACAGTATGTTCAAGCAAGAGATTGAGAACTACAATAGAGCCCAAACACAAATAGCCCAGTGTTTTAAAATCATTCGTGAGCATCTTGAGAAGGACATAGTAACTGTCATCGACCTAAATGCCCTTGAATCAGAGGATGAAGTAGTACTTTATGCCAAATCTATTTTACTGCGAATTGCCGACAATGTTGACGAAGATGAAGATATGTCCTCCTTTCTTGATGAATTAAATGAATACGTTGCTTACATCCAGGAAGCTGTTGACCATTACAGGGTGATTTCAGAGTATGGCTATAATCCTGACTTTGATCCCAGGCCGATTGTGGGTGATAATTATGAAGACGTAAACGAACGTCATTATGGTAATAATGATGTAAAAGGTCCTGACTCAAAGCATGGTACCCATGTTTCAGGAATTATTGCAGCCAAGAGAGGAAATGAAATTGGTATCGATGGCATTGCAGAAAATGTGCTCATTATGCCCATAAGGGCTGTGCCTAATGGAGACGAACGTGATAAGGATGTGGCAAATGCTATTTACTACGCGGTTGACAATGGTGCACATATCATTAATATGAGTTTCGGTAAATCTTATTCACCTCAGAAAGAAGCTGTTGATAAGGCTGTTAAGTATGCAGAGAAAAATGGCGTATTACTTGTGCATGCTGCAGGCAATGATGGTAGAAATAATGATGAACGCCCATCTTTCCCTAATCGCTCATACTCAAACACTGGAGAAGCAAGTAACTGGCTTGAAATAGGAGCAGCCAGTTGGTCGGCTGATCCCGATTTTCTTGCATCCTTTTCTAATTATGGCAAGAAGAGTGTGGATGTATTTGCTCCTGGGGTTGAAATCTATTCAACCACTCCTGAAAACAATTATGAAAATCAGAGTGGAACCAGCATGGCCAGCCCCACAGCGGCAGGTGTGGCAGCCTTGATCATGTCTTATTTTCCAGAACTCAGTGCCATTGAAGTCAAAGAAATATTGAAAGAGTCCAGCAGAAAGTTTGATGGCGTTAAGGTATTAAAGCCGGGTTCTCAGGAAATGGTTGAATTAAAGGATGTTTCAAGAACCGGAGGGCT
>CAZVFM010000174.1:0-6029 GCA_964626095.1 uncultured Roseivirgaceae bacterium
TTTTTTCACGCAAAGTGGCCCCCGGCAATACTTCTCCATTGGCATCTTTTACAATGCCGCTAAGCTTGAATTGGGCATGCGATGTGCCCGCAACGCACACGATGGCCAATACCATCCAACATTTTCTAAACATGATTATATAATTTTCCGGTTTACATCACGAGATCCGGGGAACGTCTCGCACAACGCTTAACCACTCTTCCCTGCGACCGCATTACCGGCATCAGGTTCTATGGGTATAATCTCAGCCTGTTTATCATTCGCCTAAAGACGAAAAGGCACCCCGATTACTAAATATGTGCAAAGGTATAAAACTTTACATTAATTTTAGGCCATGCAAAAGGTAATCATCAAGGATAAAGAATTTAATATTGATCATAAGGATGGTCATATTTCGTTAAATGGTAATCCGTTTGAATGGGACATTATCCGCACAGGAGATAATCGCTTTCATATTCTATATAAAAATATAGGCTACAATGCTGAAATTGTAAAGACTGATAAATCAAGTAAAACCGTTCGAATCAAAATCAATAATAAGATCATTGATGTACAAGTAAGAGACAAATTTGACTTACTGCTGGAAAAAATGGGGATGAGCAGTGTGGCATCAACTAAAATCAATCACATCAAAGCACCTATGCCCGGTTTGATTATTGATGTAAAAGTAAAAGTAGGCGATGAAGTAAAGCCCAATGATGCTTTGCTCATACTTGAAGCCATGAAAATGGAGAACATCATCAAATCTCCGGGCGAAGGCAAAATAAAAAGCTTAAAAATAAAAAAAGGCGACAGCGTTGAGAAGAATCAGGTGTTGATTGAGTTTTAGATTGACCTCATCCCCTGCCCTTCTCCAAAGGAGAAGGGAGCCTGACAATCCAAAAGTAGTTTCAGGTGTACTCAAAAGCTAAAAACAAATATACTTCCTTCTCCGTTGGAGAAGGTGCGGATCAGGCCATCAAAAAGTGTTTTTAGCTTTTGAGTTTACGATCATTTACTTCTCTCTCGTTTAATTATCTTGGTTATATTTGCGTTGGATAAACCGCCTCATCCATAGATCATGAAATACAAACGCATACTGTTGAAACTTAGTGGAGAATCACTTCAGGGCAATTCCAAAACCACCAATCTTGATCCTGATGTACTTGAGCAATATGTTGCGGAAATTAAGGCAGTAAGAGATGCGGGTGTAGAAGTGGCCATAGTGATTGGTGGAGGAAATATTTTCAGGGGTGGTCAGGCAGACGCATTGGGTATTGAGCGTGTACAGGGCGATTACATGGGTATGCTGGCCACAGTAATCAACGGAATGGCCTTACAGGGTGCTATGGAAAGAGCGGGTTTGTTTACACGACTCATGTCAGGCATCAAAATGGAGCAGGTATGCGAACCCTTCATCAGGCGCAGGGCCATCAGACACCTTGAAAAAGGCAGGGTAGTCATCTTTGGAGCCGGTATTGGCAATCCGTATTTCACTACCGATTCGACCGCAAGTTTACGTGCCATAGAAATTCAGGCCGATGTAGTTTTAAAAGGTACACGGGTAGATGGTGTTTACGACAAGGACCCTGAAAAATATTCTGATGCTGTGCGCTTTAATAAGCTGTCATTCATACAGGCATACGAAAAAAACCTGAACATTATGGACATGACCGCATTCACCTTGTGCATGGAAAACAAATTGCCCATCATTGTTTTTGACATGAATAAAAAAGGCAATTTGATGCACATAGTACAAGGTCAGGAAGCAGGAACCCTGATCACTTAAAACTTATAATCGGGTAAATCTTTTACGAACATGGAAGAAATTCGAATGTATTTGGACGAAGCCAAGGACTTAATGAATAAAGCCTTGCAACATGCAGGAAATGAATTGGCGAAAATCAGGGCGGGCAAAGCTAACCCCGCCATGTTAGATGGCATCATTGTGCCTTATTATGGTTCTACCAGTCCTTTGAACCAGGTGGCATCTATCACTGTGCCCGATGCCCGTAGCATATTCATTAAACCCTGGGAAAAAAATCTGATCCCTGAAATTGAGAAGGCTATCATGAACAGTAATCTTGGACTCAATCCTCAAAATGATGGTCAGCAAATTATAGTACCCATCCCCATGCTTACGGAAGAAAGAAGAAAAGCACTGGCAAAGCAAGCAGGACATGAATGTGAACAAGGAAAGGTGAGTGTGCGCAACATCCGCAAAGACACCAACGAATCATTAAAGAAACTGAAGAACGAAGGTGTTTCTGAAGATGACATCAAAAACGGAGAAGACGGTGTGCAGAAACTTACAGATGAATACATCGCTAAAATTGACGCCTTACTCAAAAAGAAAGAAGCCGAAATAATGACTGTATAATGCATTCACACATTTAATTCATCAAATTAAAGTCGGGCTACACCCGACTTTTTTGTTTGTTTAATTAGTACCTTCGACTCATAACCCCATACACATGGAACCTCAAAGCTTTTCACAGCGACTCAAGCAAACAACAAAAAAAATTGTCAAACGAATATTACTCATTGCGCTGGTTATAGGAATTGCCGTTTTGTCATTTCTCTACTGGGGTGTTTATGAGCGTGGGGTGTGGGCAGGTAAAGTGCTGAGTGTCTCCCAAAAGGGTATCATTTTTAAAACAAATGAAGGAAGGATTTCTATGGAGTCTTTCGGGGCGCTCAAGGATACAAGTCCTATTGCTGAGACTCGGGATTTCTCCATTCAAAAGGGTAATCAGCAGTTATTAAAGGACCTGGAATCAGCAGCATTGAAAGGCGATAGAGTTAATCTCCATTTCATCAAACGCTACATGGGCTTCCCCTGGCGAGGCGATACCAAGTATTTTGTGGAGCGTGTAGAAGTAATGAGCAACTAAAAGCACCTTCCTGAATTTCGCAGCACTTTATTTTAGTCAAAGTATTACCTTGCCTCGCTGCCATGCTTACAGAAAAAAGATACCTTGTGTTGCTGATCATTGTCTTCAGTCAATTTTGCGGCACTTCTCTATGGTTTGCAGGCAACGCCATACTTCCTGAATTAACGACATTACACCAATGGCAGGCAACAGCCCTCGGTCATCTCACTTCATCCATACAACTCGGTTTTATTGCAGGCACTTTACTTTATGCCCTTTTGGGGATAAGTGATAAGTACTCTCCATCAAAAGTTTTTTTTGTCAGTAGTTTGTTGGCTGCTTCGAGCAATATTATTTGCTTGATTGATCTGAGTTCGTTTTCTCTTATACTAAGTAGTCGATTGCTCAGCGGGTTTTTTCTTGCAGGGATTTACCCCGTTGGGATGAAAATAGCTGCCGACTGGAATGAGGGGAGCCTGGGCAACTGGTTGAGCGTATTGGTAGGAGCCCTTGTATTAGGCACTGCTTTTCCTCATGCATTGAACATCGTTCCGGCATTTGTTAATCCAGTTGTTTTATTGCTGACTGTTTCGGCCCTAGCCATACTTGGCGGATTGACGGTGTTGCTGTTAATTAAAGACGGCCCTTACAGAAAAGCAGGAACAAATTTTTCTTTCTCATCAGTAATGAAAGCAATTAAACTTCCGGCATTCAAAGCTCCGGCCTATGGTTATTTCGGACACATGTGGGAAGTATATGCTTTCTGGGCATTCGTTCCCTGGATGCTTGCTCAATATGAAAACGCATTCAATACGCCCGAAGAAATATCGCGTTATGCTTTCTATATCATTGCCGCAGGATTTGTTGGATGTATTCTTGGCGGATGGACTTCACTCCACAAAGGAAGTAAGTGGGTTGCCAATGTTGCGCTTATCAGCTCAGCATGCTGTTGTTTGCTCTCAGTTTACATGTGGGAACTTAGTCCTGTATTATTTATAAGCTTCTTATTTTTCTGGGGCCTTATGGTAGTGGCCGATTCACCACAATTCTCAGCTTTGGTTGCACAAAGTGTTCCTGCACAGTTGCGTGGCTCTGCCATCACCATCAGCACTTGTATTGGTTTTGCCATCACCATTCTAAGTATTCAATTATTGAATTATGTAAGAGAAATTATGCCTTACCAATTTGTACTGGTGCTGATGAGTATTGGACCCATTCTCGGTATTTATGCATTGAACAAAAAATATCAAACCAATGAATAAGATCTTAGTCTACGGTTCGTATGGCTATACCGGCCAGTTGATTGTGGCAGAGTGTAAGAAAAAAAATCTTGAACCTATTCTTGCAGGAAGAAATGCCGATGCACTTAAGAAGCAAAGTGAAGCATTCGGACACCCCTTCGAAGTTCTATCGATGGATGAATCAGAAAAACTAATTAGCGTTTTAAAAAAAGTTTCTGTTGTGATCCATTGCGGAGGCCCATTCAAACACACTGCCAAAGCCATGATAAATGCTTGCCTGGAAACTCAAACCCATTACACCGATATCACCGGAGAACACGAAGTTTTCGAAATGGCAAAGGATTTTGATGAGGCAGCAAAAAAAGCCGGCATCCAAATTATGTCAGGAGCTGGATTTGATGTGGTGCCCAGCGATTGTCTTGCCTTACATTTAAAAGAAAGATTGCCTGATGCTACACACCTGCAGCTTGCCTTTATTTCAAGTGGTGGTGGATTATCACGCGGCACAAGCAAAACCATGATTGAAGGAATGGGCCATGGCAGTATGATCAGAAAGGGTGGCAAACTCACAAGAATTAAATCGGGAGAAAAAGTGATGGAGGTTGATTTTGGCCCTGTAAAAAGTAATTGTGTTTGTATCCCCTGGGGAGATATATGTACCGCGTACTACAGTACAGGAATTCCGAACATTGAAGTGTATACAGGTGTACCGGATAAACTGATTAAGCGGTTGCGACAGAGCAATTATTTCAACTGGTTGTTGCGACAATATTGGTTTAAAAAATTGCTCAAAAAGAATGTGGATAAAAAAAAGCCCGGGCCCTCTGCATCGTATTTGGAGAAGGGGAGAAGTTTTCTTTGGGGAAAAGTCTGGAATCAAAAAAGTGAATCGCTCGAAAGCAGGCTGGAGACGTCTAATGGCTATGCCCTCACCGCACAATGCAGTGTATTGATTGCCGAAAAAATATTGAATGGCAATTTTAAAACAGGCTATCAAACACCAGCTACATCATATGGAAGTAAATTAATTCTTGAAATTCCGACAACAAAAATCAGCGATGTATAATAAATCATGTCACATACTGGCATGATTTTGTATATTAGCAAAATAAAATTATTAACACATGAAAAAAATATTCTTCACAATATCAGCCATATTAAGTGCAATCCTGGTATCAGCACAATGCAATTCTTTTTTTCCCATGGCAGAAGGCATGAGCTGGGCCTATGAAAGTTTCAATGCCAAAGGGAAGGCAACCGGTAAAAATGAAATGGCAGTAGTAGAGTATAATCCAAGTGCAAACGGATACTCAGCCATTGTAAGTACAGTAATATTTGATGAAAAAGGCAAGGAATTAACCCGTGGTGAATTAGAATACAAATGTGAAAATGGTGTTGTATACATAGATATGCGCAGATTTGTTCCTGAAGAACAACTAAAATCAATGGGTAGCTACGAAATGAAAATAGAGTCAGAAAATCTGGAGATACCATCCAAGCTTCGTGCAGGACAAACATTGAGGGATGGCAGCATCAGCCTGAGCACAGTTGATGCCCCCATCGCCATGAACATGAACGTAAGGGTAACCGATCGGGTAGTTGAAGCTGCAGAAAGCATTACAACTCCGGCAGGGACCTTTGATTCATTTAAAATCAGAAGTAAATCTGTTTCAACAATGAAAATGGGTATAAGCATGAACGCTGAATTCAGTTCAACCGAATGGTATGCCGAAAGCGTGGGCATGGTACGCAGCGAAAGCTATAACAAATCTGGTAAGCTCACTGGGTATACTGTACTTTCGAAGAAGCCCTGATGCAACAGGTACTGGTTGCTGGGTACTGGCTCCGTTTTATTTAAGAAATTTTAATAAGCACTTCATTTTCGCTTTTAAGCTTGCCAAATGAAGTGCTTATTATTTTATGTTCACTAAGTAAG
>CAZVFM010000175.1:0-5991 GCA_964626095.1 uncultured Roseivirgaceae bacterium
ATGCTGCTGTTCTTGCCGTTTATCATCATTCCAATTCTAATTGGAAATGCAGGCGGAAAAATTACCTACTTCTTTCTTTGGTTATGGTCGTGGATATTCAGCAAACTAAATTTTATTCCCTATGAAATAATCAATCGTGAAAATATTCAAAAAGGTAAAGCTTATATCTATGTGAGTAATCACACATCCTACTTAGATGTGCCGGGCGTTAGACTAGCCATTCGCGGACAATTCAGACCTTTAGCTAAAAAGGAATTATTAAAAATTCCGGTGTTCGGCTGGATTGTAAAAGCAGCAACAGTTGTGGTAGACAGGTCAAGTCAGCAAAGCAGAAAAGAAAGCCTGGACCGCATCAAGGCATTGATCAAGCAAGGTATTTCTATTTTAATTTTTGCAGAGGGTACACAAAACAGAACTAAAGAACTATTACAACCATTTTATGATGGTGCATTCAGGCTGGCCATTAATACACAAGAGCCTATTTTGCCTTTAGTTGTCATTGGCGCAGGTAAATTAATGGCTCCCGGAAAATTATCCATCAAGCCCGGAAAAATTAAAGTCGTTTGTCTTCCAGAAGTTTCTGTTGAAGGTTTAGCGCATGAACACCTGCAAGAACTTAAACAGAAAGTATTTCTAATGATGGCGGATGAGCTTCAAAAGCACACATAATAGCCAGGTTAAGCTAATCAATCTAAAAATGCTCATCAACCGCTGAAGACGGGTTGTACAATTACAGCCCCTAAACCTGAGTATGTGGTTCATTAAATCCTAGTATACAGCATATTTTTGTGTTGTATTCGAAAAAAATACCGAACTTAACCTACTGATTGGCCTAAACCATTTTTTGCCATGCGCCATTTTTTCATCTTTTGGCTGCTCTTGAGCGCGCCATTTGCTATTAAAGCACAGCAAAACTCCTCTGTGGAGTTCTCTTTTTCAATTTCGAGCTTCGATTTTGAATCAGAAGATGAGAACTATAGCATCAGTATCGGAACAGTAATTACCCACACGTTTCAAACAGGTAATTTCATTTTGAGCTTTGGAATTTTACAGCCCTTTCTTCGGCCTTGTCTTGAAGGAAAATTAAGCTTCTATCCTAATCCGGTAATTGATCACATGTTCATCAGGTACGAAGGTTGTCAAGATCGCATCATTAAGTTGGAAGTTGTTGACCTAAACGGAAAAATAATCGGTACTTATATTCCAGATGAAGAAGGACGATTTAATTTTAATAATATACCTATTGGTATTCTCATCAGTCGAGTGTATATAAGTTCAGGAGATATATTTCAATTTAAAATATTAAAAACTACACCATAGCCATGAAAAAAAAGCTATACTCAAGCATTGCGTTCAGCACATTATTCTTAACTATTGGAATAGTTGAATTGCACGCACAGGCACCTTTGGGAATCAACTTTCAGGCAGTAGCCCGACAAGCAGATGGCAGACCAGTTCCTTCGAAACAAATTTCTGTGAGAATCAGTATTGTAAACGGAAGTGCAACTGGTGCCAAAGAATACACCGAACAACATTTTCCAACTACCAACTCACTGGGATTGTTCGACCTTGTAATAGGAAAAGGTAATGTAGTAACAGGGCTTTTTAACAACATTAATTGGGCGGGTGGAAACAAATGGATACAGGTAGAAGTAGACCCACAGGGTGGCACAAGTTTTATCTTGATGGGAAGTCAGCAGTTACTAAGTGTACCCTATGCTATCTATGCTGATTACGCTGCAAATGTAATTGACTACAAAGGTGGACAAGGCATTAATGTGACCAATGACGAAATTATTAATACCGGAGATTCTGACAATGACCCGACTAATGAATTGATAAATTCATTTGAGCTTGGAGAAGATAATTTTATAAGGATAATTGATGCAGGTGGAACAAAAGAAGTTGACCTGAATAAATTCGATAACCAGCCATTAGGTATTGCTGATGTTCTTTCTATTGGTAACAATGCTGACGACCAACGATTAAGTAATCTAGCTGAGCCATTAAGCGGTCAGGATGCCGCAACAAAAAATTATGTAGACAACCTTGATGTCAGTGATGCCGATGCTGACCCAACAAATGAAATTCAGGATTTACAGTTAAATAATAATACTTTAACAATTACTAATAATAGTTTAGCATCTGAGATTGACCTCAGTACATACCTTGACAATACAGACAACCAAAGCCTTAGTTTATTGGCAAGTGGTACGGGTAGAACAATAAGCATCGACAATGGTGAAGGTGTAACTTTTAGTGTTGCCGATAACGATAACGACCCGGAAAATGAAATTCAGGATTTACAACTGACAGGAAACATCTTAAGAATCACCAATAACGCTTCGGCAAGTAACGTAGATCTAAGTGGTTATTTAGACAATACAGACAGTCAGACACTTGGTTTAAGCACATCTGGTACACAAAGAACAATAGCTATTAGTGGGGGCAACCAGATAACCCTGAATGTTGCCGATAATGACAACAGCAGTACAAACGAAGCACAGACTTTGAGTAAAAGTGCAAATGAGATTTCACTAACTGCTGTTGGCACTACAGGAGGGGGTACCGTAATTTTAAATGATGACGACCCTGCCAACGAAATTCAGGACTTACAATTAACAGAAAATACACTGAGGATTACTAATAATGCTTCGGCAAGTAATATAAATCTAAGCAGCTATTTAGATAATACAGATAGTCAAACACTTGGCTTAAGTACATCAGGTACACAAAGAACAATAGCTATTAGTGGCGGTAACCAGATAACCCTGAATGTTGCAGATAATGACAACAGCAGCACAAACGAGGCCCAAACTTTAAGTAAAACGGATAATCAGATAACCCTTACTGCAGTAGGAACTACCGGAGGCGGAACCGTAATTTTAAATGATGATGATCCTACAAATGAAATTCAAAGTCTGGGTTTAACTGGCGATAATTTGAATATTTCAGGCGGAGCAGGCGTTTCACTCAGTGCTTACAGACAAAACCTCGGATCTTCTATTAGCGGTACAAACCGTACCATAACAATATCCGGTGGAACAAGTACAATCATTAGTGTGGAAGATAATGACAACAACCCATTAAATGAACTACAAAATCTATCTCAAGTACTCGCCATGGGTAATAGTGCAGGTGGTTTTACCATAAGTGGATTGGGCTCTCCAATCAATTTCAATGATGCCGCCACGAGAGGTTTTGTAGAACAACTCATCTCACAATGCAACTGCGGCCCTCAACCCATAGCACAAATGAGCTTAACCGGAGATGAACCTATTTATCTGGAATCCAAGTCAAGCCCACAAATTGTTAGTAGTACAATAACAAGCACCAATTATGCTTTTAGTGTTGAAGCAACTTTTAATGGTACAGGCATTAACCGAGTACTATCCCTGCAAGTAGGAGGTTCAACCACGGCTTTTGATGATTATAATGTAGTTAACAACAACAGATTCATTGCCAAAGAAGCCGGAGTATATCAATTCAATATATCCGCACAATCAAGTGTAAATAACACGAACGTAAAAGTAAGGGTAAATGGTGTGCAGGTAAACAATATCATGAGAATTGGAGGCAACGCTTTTCAAGGATCATTACTTCTAAAACTGAATGCGAATGATTATATCGAAATACTGGCCGACCTCCCAGGCAGCGGATCAATAGCCGGAAGCTTTTTTGGTTATAAGTTATAAAGGAATATAAACTAACTTCTTTGTTTCAAAAAATTCCTCCTCAAAGTAATCACTAAGCTTGTATAAACTGTATGGCTTTTTTAACTCCTGAAGTTCTTCCTTCATGTCGCCTCCTTTTAAGTAAAGTATTCCGTTATCAAGTGTATTAAAAGAGTTGTTCCTAACTTTCGTTCTTACCCATTGATAAAACGGTTTCAATTGTGTAACTGCCCTACTCACCACAAAATCGTAACTGCTTTTTAACTGCTCTGCCCGCACTTGCTCTGCAATTACATTTTGTAATTCACATGCTTTTATTACCGCGTTAACAACTGTTATTTTCTTGCCGATAGAATCTACTAAATGAAATTGAACTTGCGGAAACATGATGGCCAAGGGTATACCCGGAAACCCACCTCCAGTGCCCACATCCAAAATTATTGTATCCGGTTTGAATTGCAGCACTTTAGCAATTCCTAAAGAATGCAGCACATGATGAACATAAATGTTATCGATATCCTTTCTTGAAATCACATTGATCTTCTCGTTCCATTCGGCATACAATCCGGCAAGCATAGCAAACTGCTCGTATTGCTTGTTTGAAATTTCAGGAAAATAATTTTTAATGATTGATGCGTCCAATGGCAAAGTACCTGTTCAGGGAAAATTACATGTGGTCTTTCTTATTCTTTACTAACTCGAACAAAAGTTCGCGCGCCCTGTGTAGTTGGGCTTTCACCGTACCAAGTGGAGCATCCAGTTCTTCAGCAATTTCTTCATATGAAAGCTCCTCAAAATACCTTAAGCGAACCAAACGCTGGTACTTTGCCGGCAATTTGGAAACAAAAAGTTGTATAAGTTCGGTTTTCTGAGCTTTTATGGCTTCCTCCTGCGGGTTAAGTCCATGATCTTCCATTTCTAAAGAAACCGTAACGCCATCGCTATCCGTGTAGGCATTGCTTATGCTAAATGTGTCCAGTTTCTTTTTGCGGATATAATCAATTGCATTGTTTGTTGCAATGCGAAATAGCCAGGTGCTGAAGGTAAAATCCTTTTTAAACTTGTGCAGGCTACGAAAGGCTTTAGAGAAGGCTTCCATGGTGAGGTCTTCTGCGTCATCCACATTCCTTACCATTTTCAATATCATGTGATAAACCGGTCGTTTATAACGTTGCAAAAGTTTGGCATAAGCTTGCTCGTCTTCATGATCAACAGCCAGATCGATCAGTCGGAAATCTTCCAAAGCCTTATCAGAAAATTGTCGCTTTAACTCCATTGTACACTTTTGGCAAATAATGCCCTTGCTCCGATTGAAATATAATAAACGAGGTAAATTAAATCTAAAAATGGTACTGCCCAAATTTCGAGCTGCAGACTTAGCTTTTTTGTACTACTGTATGACACAGATAGGAGCAACAAAGTTCTCACGCCTAGCACAAGCAATGGCAATAACAAGTGGTCTGATTCAACCAAAGACCAGACCAAAGCCACCCAAAAAGAAATCAACGAAAGACTGAATATACCCAGCAGTAATCGGTCACTTACTTTGTAGTGTTTACCTGCAGAAAGATGCCTGAGTTTTTGTTTAATAAATGTACCCCATTTTTGTTTTGGTATGGATAAGGTATGTGCCTCAGGAACAATGCATACTTTGGTGTTTT
This sequence comes from uncultured Roseivirgaceae bacterium, assembly GCA_964626095.1. Classification (GTDB taxonomy): domain Bacteria; phylum Bacteroidota; class Bacteroidia; order Cytophagales; family Cyclobacteriaceae; genus DAOLDI01. The sequence continues at coordinate 5,336 of CAZVFM010000175.1, forward strand.
GCCTATGAGCTATGCGATTAACAAATAAATCATCATCGCCACCTGTAAGCGCAATATGTTTTTGAAATCCACCGCTCTCAAAAAATACCCTTTTTCTGTAGGCCAGATTTCTACCAACACCCATGTAAGGTTTACCTAAGGCAGCCATGCCAAGATAGAAAAACGCAGTGAGCCATGCCTCATAACGGACAAAAGCATTTAACAGGCCCTTACCGGACGCATACGGTGAAACACCTAGAACAAAATCTACTTTCTCGTCATTAAAAGGACCAAGCATTGAACTTATCCAGTTTTCTGAAGTTGGACGGCAGTCGGCATCAGTCAATAAAATAATACCATTTGTCGCTGCCTTGATGCCAAGTGTGATGGCATACTTTTTACTGTTCACATGATCGGGCAGTTGCTGTACCCTGACTACCTTGATTTGTTGATGTTGTTTAGAAAAATTCAGTAAATAGTCATACGTGTTATCATCTGATCGATCATCCACCACTACTACCTCTACCTCATCGTGACGTTGTTTCAAGATTTCGGGCAGTAACTCTTTTAAATTATTCTCTTCATTTCTTGCGCAAATCAAAACTGAAACTGGAATATCACCTACAAGAGCTACACTTTGTATTCTTAAAATACCGCGCCATAACAGCAAAAAGTAA
>CAZVFM010000176.1:0-2613 GCA_964626095.1 uncultured Roseivirgaceae bacterium
AAACAAAAATAAACTTAAAAGAAATAGATAATGAATCTGTAATATTCGTTAATGAACGAAATGCACCCGTTATTCCGCTTGAGTTATCAATTACCAGTATGCCAGTTGACTTATTCATTTTTTACAATCCACATTGAACCCGGTATTCTATCTTTAGTTTTAGCAAGAACCGGGAAGGCCCTATAAGTTTCTTCAGGATAGTTCATCGTTAGATACGCCATGCCCATTGCCACTTCAAAAGACCTATTGAAGGATAAGAATGCCTCCAGCATATATTGTTCATTCCACATTCGAAATTCTTCCTTTAACCAAGATTCGGGGTAATCGAGCGGGGTAAAAATATCATGAAAGTGAATCCATACACCAGTGTTTAATGCTGGTAAAATTTCAAGTATCTCAAAAAGAACATCACCTTCAGGTCTAATAATATGTGATGAATCTATAAAGAGAATGTCATTGTAGGTTAACTTTTGAAAAAACGCAACATCAATATCTTCTACTTTCTGACGGAGAATATTAACATTAAGTTTTTCCAACCATGGCATTTCATAAGGTTCTATACATGTTAATTCACATTGATACGTGTTATCTTCAATTTGATTTAATGCTATTGCTTCTTTGGCTATTAAAGTAGAATGCCCACTTCCAACTTCAATAATACGACTCGGTTTATTTCTTCGAATAATAGAGTAGTAGCATTCAGCATCTCCAGAAGGAAATGAGCCATTATTAAAATAGAACCCCAATTCAGACGTTTGATTTTCCGGTTTCAATAGCAATTCATTGCCATAATTAAATAAAGTAAGTATGCGGAGCTGTTCTTTCTCATTAAAATTAAGCCCCTTAAGATTTCTTCTTTTTTGTTTATATAGACGAAAGTCATATCGCGGTTCATAGTAATGGTTTACAATTGTAAAGAAACCAAGAGTATAAAACATATTCTTTGATACCTATAAATTTTAAAAAACGAAACCACAAGCCCGACAAGAACGTAAGAGGCAAAAAAATAATGTCCCATACCCATGAAAGTATACCTACTAAATTGCCAAACCTTTTTACTAACTTCATAAGGAAAAGTTTGAATTAATTCGTTCTATGACTCCTTATCCCGAGTGCCTATAACAGATGCTACTACACCATCCCATTTTTCTAATGATTCTGTTTGCGTTAACTCCATTGCTCTTTGGTTTGCTTTCGATTTATAGTTATTTATCAGGTGGGTATCATTATACAAACCAATTAGAACCTTCACCCATTCCTCAACAGTTTTATTGTGATTTTGACTGTTATTTAAAAGTGGCATTAAAATTCCATATTCAACATATTCAGCTGATACAAGTCGTGATCCTAATATTTTTGAAGACGGAGCCAATATTTCTCTAACCCCAGTTGGGCAGTCAGTAGCTACTATAGGTAAATTGCAAGCCAACGCTTCACATATCGATAAAGGAAAGCCCTCGAAATCGCTTGTCGACAAAAATATCTTTGATCGATGCAGATATTTGAAAGGATTATTAGTATAGCCAAGAAAATAAACGTTGGCTAATTTATCCTTACCTTCGTCTTCATTAAAATCATAGTAAGCAATACGAAAATTTTCACACAAATCTTTTAATCTAGACTTAAGTGGTCCGTCACCGATAATCAATAAGTTAAAATCCATTTTCGATTGACTTCCTTTGTAAATTTCGATTAATGGACTCGGATTTTTCTGATCGACTAATCGACCGCAAAAAACAAGTACTTCTTTTCTAAATATAACTTCATGTTCAGGTTGTATACTCTCCTTCGCGAGGTGATTTATTGAACTGATATCAATACCATTCTGAATAACTGCTATTTTACTTGAGGGGATATTAAAGTGTTGAATAAGCTCAGTCGAAATCCCATTACTTACCGCAATAATTTTATTGCCAAATAAAAACAGATAGGGTATCAATAGTTTATTCTCAATAAATTTTACAACCCCTTTTCTGTTTGAATCTTCTGCCAATTTAGAGCCATGCACACAAAGGATAGTTCGCCCCGGACCAAACGAAAGAACATTTGCAAAGTTTGCCCCTTCCATATGACTAATGCATAAGCTGGACTTATACTGCTTCTTTAATTTGTAGAGCCTGCGACATCTAATTAAAAATCTAATAATTTTCGAAAAAAAGTTATTACCACCCCTTACGTCTAACGAAATCTTTTGATTACTTCCATTAAATACATCAAACTCGTCATTATTGAAAACAATTTCAATTACATTGTACTTCCTTGAAAAATTTACTACCAGCTGAGTAAATACTCTTTGTGCACCCCCAAAGCCGTAATTTGGAATTAACATTAAAATTGTCTCCCTCTTGAAATTTCCTTCTTTCATTTACGCCTTGCTAGAATAACAATGTTATTAAAGTAAGTAAACCTCTTAGGCATAATTGGGGATAAAATTAGTCCTATAATATTTAATGGTGCTATAAAAATTAGCAATTGTATAAACGTAAGCACTCTGTTTCCTTTGTATATTAAAGACGAAACATACCAAATTAAGAGTTGTAAAACGGCCTCGAAATAATGATTGGTTTTTTCTATTTCTATTATTTCAAATCCATTATTAACTAGCATATCCTT
>CAZVFM010000176.1:2623-4071 GCA_964626095.1 uncultured Roseivirgaceae bacterium
TTTATCCCGAAGCTTGTATATCTAGCAAAATCGTTGGGGGCTTCATGTTCATGAATTGCAAAAGGAATAGTTAATAAAACTTTTCCTCCAGGTTTAATTACTCTATATATCTCTTTTAGTATATCTGGCAAGTTAAATATGTGTTCAAAAACCTCACTAGAAAAAAAGGAATCAAAATATTCGTTTTGGAATGGTATAGTCTTTCCGTCATAGAAAATATCTATCAACGAACCACTATGCTCATGTTCGCTGCCTTCAATATCAATACCTATGTGTTCAGTAACTTTAAAAATTCCCTGATATGGCTTTGCTCCACAACCAAAATCTAACATTTTGCCATTCATTTCAGGAGCAAATTTCTTTAGACTTTTCATCAACCTCATTCTTGAAAAAAAGGAGGTATGATAAAACAATGAAAATACATTAGGATTAAATACTCCATGAGTACCCCATTCCTTTCTTAAGCAAATAAAAAGCTTTCAACTTTTTGTTGTTATGTGCATACATTGCTGCAGATTGAGTTAAATTTTTCGCAAAAAATTTAACTATAACTTGCTTGTTATTATGAGTCATGAATACTTTATCATTTGATAAAGTATTAATAATGAGTAAGGCACTTTTCAAAAACTTAAACGGACTTCTGTCATTTAAGCTCCTAGACTTATGCAGCACAATTGCAGCTCTCACTTTAGGTATGTGATAAAATTTATGTCTTGAAGCTATTCTTAACCACAGACATAGGTCTTCAGCCACAACTGCACTTCTATGATTGATAAATTGAGTTTCTTCAAAAATATCTTTCCGAACAAAGACTCCAAGAACACTTATCTGATTTTCAGAAAATAAATGTTCATTTAAAAATCGCGGAAGGCTTTTACCCCTTGAGTAAACTCTCCCGGCCTCGTCAATAAATTCATAGTCGATATGAAAGAAACCCAGGTCTGGGAATTCTCTGATTGCTTCAGCAGCTGTTGCCAGAAAATTGGGATACAATATATCATCTGAATCAAAAAAATTTAAGTATTTTCCAAGAGCTTGTGCTGCTCCAAAATTTCTTGCAATCCCTCTTTCTTCATTGACCTTGTAAAGGTACTTAATTCTCTTATCCCCCCACTTATCTACTATTTCTTTTGTATTATCTGTACTCCCATCATCAACAATTATCAATTCGAAGTCATGAATTGTTTGATTCATTACTGAAGAGATCGCTTTATCAAGAAAATCGGCCCGATTAAATGTTGGCAATATTATACTAAAAAAAGGATTGCTCATAAGTGCTTAGAAAACTCTGCCCATGATTTTTTTGCCATTAATTCATTTTTTATTACATCTTGTTTTACTCCTTCTAATATATCAGCAAAGTTGTCAACCATATATTTTAACTTAAGGGACAGTACTTCCTCTTTTATTGGTTCATTGATTAAGATTGCGCCCTGTGGAAACATTTT
>CAZVFM010000176.1:4081-4388 GCA_964626095.1 uncultured Roseivirgaceae bacterium
CCAATACAAACAGATGGAACGCCCAAAATGGAACCTAATATTGCCCCGTGGGCCCTGGCAGAAAATAGGACATCCTGTGCGGCTAGTTGCTTTAAATACTCAATGACAGGAACTTCATTCGGACGCCAGATCATCATCGGGTAGTTGTTTCCAAAAAAACTTATATAACGGCTATCGTAATTTTCATCAAAAGAAAAGAATGTCACTAAATTCCCAGCATCTGCTTGTCGGTCCGCAAATTTTTTAAACTCTATGAATCGTGAATCTTCGTCCTCCTGCCAATCAAGCAAAATAATTCCAATTTTTC
>CAZVFM010000176.1:4398-5988 GCA_964626095.1 uncultured Roseivirgaceae bacterium
TTCGTATTAAAAGACGAACGCTCATCAAGTAAAAGTGGACACAAAAAAGCAAGGTCAGCGCATAAACTTTTCTTTCCCGAGAATTTAAAAATGTTCAGGTATTTCAAACTTGACTGGTCTCGTACAAACAACACATCAGTTGATCCAATCTCCACTAAATGCTGATAAAAAATCGTTGAAGAATTTGTATACGGACCTATTCCCAAACCAAATCCCAATCTTTTTTTAAACTTGATGCGACTTGATTTTTTAACTACCCCTCTTAAAAATTTATCAATTTTAAAAATAATTCCTGTGCCAAATATTTTAAAAAGAGTATTCCATATTTTCCTTAAGATTGTTCCGGGGGAGTAGTCAAAATATACGCCACCTCCTCCATCAACCATAAGATCAAATTCACTTTCAGTCGTCCAATCAATCAATTGAGGCTGCTCTCCTAATAGTTTGTAGATATAGTGATTATAATCTTGCTCTCGATTAAATTCATTGAGATTTGAATTAAAATTGGAGAAAATAAACAAATGCGCAGTTGGATACTTTTCTTTTATCAAATGGTAAATAGTAATCAGTAGAATATCATCACCAAGGTTTCCGAAACCATAATATCCTTTTAATAAAATTCGCATTGATTAAATATTTAACAGCAGTCTAGACCCCCACACAAGAACAAAACAAGCAAAACCAAAGATTGACCACTTTAACAATAAATTTAAAACAGAAACATTGGCTAATTTAAGTGATATTGCTATACCTACTAAATAACCTAAAAGATTACTTGTAGAAAAAAGTATAATAGCAATATACAAGTCATCCAGAAGTATTCCGGCAATTAATCCAACAGCATTAAACAATACCAGAAATAAATTCAAATAAAGTAAATTATTTTCTTTACTATAAATTCTAAATAGTGATGTTAGTGGCGAGTAAACAATTAATAGCAGGAAATAAAATCCCATATACCCAGCTAGTTTTCCAGATTCTGTCCATTGTTCTCCGAGAACAATGCCAAAAATTAAATCGCCATAAATGATTAAAATCATCATCGGTAACATTCCGGTAAAAAATAATCTGTTTGCAAGTTTGCGAACAATGACGGGCATTTCGGACGGTTTATTATGGTATGTCTCAGCAGCTTTCTGCAAAAAAACAGGTGCAATTGCTCCGGCAAGTATATTTACCGGGATATTTAACAAAGAATTAGCAAAGCTATAGTACCCTACAGCAGCTGAATCAAAATACCCGATCAGTAAATATATTGGTAGTTGCGCACTAAAAATTTGAAGCCAAGTGGCAGGCATAAGGAATAATGGGTAATTTCTATAAGATCTTAACATCTCCAATATTCTGAAATTAAACCGCTGAGATTTAATTGTTCTAAAGTTACCCCTCCCTAATAAAATTACACTTTCAATAAACTTACTTAAGTAGTCACCGATAATTAAAGCATTTAAATGTCCACTTGTTATCATCCCGATAATTAATGCTGTTGCTCTCGGAAAAACCGAGCCCACAACCTGAGAAGTAGCATTTGAAGAGAATTTCTTTATTCTGACATTCCAACTTCGAAAAACGTCACCTAATGCAATTAAT
>CAZVFM010000177.1:0-5985 GCA_964626095.1 uncultured Roseivirgaceae bacterium
TGAACGGCAGTGGATCATTTGTTGATAAAGAAAAGGAGTTAAGAAAATTAGCTACTTATAAGAAAGTTTTCAAAGATGTTTATCCTGGTTTAAGAAGGGCTAAAACGGATATCTTAACTGTGATGAACAAGAAGTCGGATGCTGAAATTTCAGTTCTTGCCAAGCAGGTAGCCTCAGGTGAAAAAGGCAACGATGCGCTTTCTTTTGAGGAACTAATGTATGCTGCAACGCTTACACCTGCTTTAGAAGAGAAAGAAAAAATTTACACCGCTGCAACTAAATACGGAACCAACTGGAATGCCCACAATAACCTGGGGGCTGTATATGTTGCCCAGTACATTGCAGGTGGAGCAACTAGTGCAGATCTTTTAAACAAGGCACAAGCACAGTTAGAAATAGCAGCTAAAATCAAAGAAACTGCTGAAGTGCATGCCAACCTTAGTTCTGTAAATCTTGGTAAAGGCAATGCCTACAAAGCACAGTCGCATGCAGCTAAGTCATTGAGCATGGGTGCAAGCAATCAGGTGAGCAGTGGTGTTAATGGAGTAAAAGGTGCTTCAGAAATCATGATCGCTCGCTATGGCGATGCCGTTAGGTCTACAACATCAGCAGAAGCTACTGCAACAAACCTTTACAACAGAGGTCTTGCACAGTTGTTGAACAACAATTATCAAAACGCTGTTAGCTCTTTTGATGAAGCCATTAAGAAAGATGCCAGCTATGCTGCAGCTTTCTACGGAGCGGCCATTGCGCATGCAAGATTGAACAACCTTGACAGTGTAATTAGTAGCCTTACTGAAGCAGTTAAGCTAGACCCTGCAATGAAGCAAACAGCTTTAAATGATTTGGAATTCAGAAACTATGCTGCTAATGAGCTTTTCAGGAATGCCCTGAGATAACATTACAGCTGAATTTATAAAAAAAGCCTCCTGATTCGTTTCGGGAGGCTTTTTCATTTATGCCTTATTTTGCAGTTCTGATGCGCTTGCCTATTTTTACGGCTGCCTGCTAAATGGCCGGATATTCTAAAAAATTATGAGAGAGATACAATTCAGAGAAGCACTTCGTGAAGCCATGACAGAAGAAATGCGCAGAGATAAAAACGTATTTCTCATGGGTGAAGAAGTAGCCGAATACAACGGTGCCTACAAAGTAAGTCAAGGCATGCTGGATGAGTTTGGTCCTGAAAGAGTAATCGATACGCCAATTGCCGAGCTAGGATTTACCGGTATAGGCATAGGCGCTGCCATGAACGGCTTAAGGCCTATTATCGAATTCATGACCTTCAACTTCTCCTTGGTAGCTATTGACCAGATTATTAATAGCGCAGCTAAAATGCTTTCAATGTCGGGCGGCCAATACAATGTACCTATAGTATTTCGCGGAGCAACTGGTAATGCCGGACAATTGGGTGCACAGCATTCTCAAAACTTTGAAAACTGGTACGCCAACTGTCCAGGACTAAAGGTGGTAGTGCCCTCTAATCCTTATGATGCGAAGGGCCTGCTAAAATCTTCTATTCGGGATAACGACCCGGTTATTTTTATGGAGTCTGAGTTGATGTATGGAGATAAAGGCGAAGTACCTGAAGAAGAATATACCATTCCAATCGGTGTAGCAGAAGTGGTCAGGGAAGGTACTGATGTAACTATAGTTTCTTTTGGAAAAATGATGAAGGTAGCGCGCGCTGCGGCAGCGGAATTAGAAAAAGAAGATATACAAGCTGAAGTAATTGATCTTCGCACAGTAAGACCCATAGATTATGCTACCATTGTTGAATCCGTAAAAAAAACCAACCGATTGGTAGTGGTGGAAGAAACATGGCCACTAGGATCTATAGCAACAGAGATCACTTATCATATTCAAAAACATGCATTTGATTATTTGGATGCACCCGTTCAACGTGTAAACAGCTTCGATGTACCCCTGCCCTACGCTGCTACCATTATAGAGGCAGTTTTACCTAATGTTAAAAAAACACTCGAAGCAGTAAATGCAGTGATGTACAAGTAAAATTTTATGTAAAAAAGAGCCCGACATACATCAGGCTCTTTTTTTATTTCTGCTTTTTTGAATTACTCATACTTCAAAGAATCTACTGGATTAACCAGAGCCGCTTTGAACGATTGAAACCCTACGGTAATCCAGGCTACTAGTAGTGCCACGACACCTGCCAATACAAATACTTCCCAACCCATGGCCGTATGATAGGCAAACCCATTTAACCATTTATCCATAACGTACCAGGAAGGAATTACCGCTAGCACAAAAGCAATCAATACCAGCCGGGTAAATTCTGTTGATAATAAAGCAGTGAGTGAAAATACAGAGGCTCCCATTACTTTTCTTACTCCGATTTCTTTTGTGCGTTGCTCTGCAGTAAATGCAGCCAAACCAAAAAGCCCTAAGCAAGCTACCAATATGGCAAGTAGGGTAAACACGGTAAACAAATCTCCCATGCGTTCTTCTGCCTTGAATAAGTTATCAAAATTCTCATCCAAAAAAGTATACTGCAATGGCTCATCAGGCGCAATGCTTTTCCAATTGCTTTCTAGTGTAGTCACAGCATCTTTTGCATTGCCACTGTATCGAACCATCATGTTGTTAGCTGTCTTGGTCAATTGAATTACCAATGGCCTGATGTTATCACGCATACTCTCAAAATTAAAATCTTTTACCACCCCTATCACCTTCATGTTATACGGAGTCTGTGTATTCAGATTAACAATTTCCTCATTCACATAGTCTGTCCAATCCAATTCACGCATAGCTGCTTCGTTGATCACACATGCCGTGCTGTCGGCAGGGAAATCGCGAGAGAAAAACCTGCCGGCAGCCAACTCAAATTTCATTACATCTATATGTTCCCAATCCGCAAAATAGGTGCCCAATACGTGCTCCAACTGGGTGCCGGCCGCCCGGAATACAGTAGTATTGTTTACACCCGGAAAACTATTGGCAGTAAAGCTTGAAGCGACAATATTGGTTTGCTTAAGCATCTCCATCTTGAAAGATTCCTGGTTAGTTTGCAAACGGTTGGTGTTCTGAACCACAATTACATTGTGCTTATCAAAACCCATTTGGCTATCCCGCATAAAGCTGATTTGCTTATAAACAATAGAGGTACAAATGATCAAGGCTATGGATAGCGCAAACTGCAATACAACCAAGGTACTCCTCAACAATCCACTCTTTACCCCTGCCCGTACCTTTCCCTTTAATACTTCTACAGGATTAAATGAGGTCAGATAAAATGCAGGATAACTTCCTGCAATAATTCCAACAAGCAAAACAAGTCCTGCAATTAACAGCAAACTTAATGGTTGAAACACAATCGCATAACCCAATTCTTTACCCGAAAGTGTGTTGAAGTAGGGTAAAATGAAATAAGCAAGTACTAAGGCAAACGATGTTGCCAGAAAACTGTAAAATACTGACTCTGAAATAAATTGCTTAACGAGGGCACTGCGTTCTGAGCCCATAGTTTTGCGCATGCCCACTTCCTTGGCCCTGCCTGCTGAACGCGCTGTTGAAAGGTTCATGAAATTAATGCATGCTATAAGCAAAATAAAAATTCCGATCACACCAAAAATGTAAACATTCTTAATATCGCCCGAAGACACTTGCCCATCTCTTATATTACCTGCTCTTAAATGCGTGTCCAGCAAGGGAAATAACGCATAACTGTATATGCCTCCCTGCTCCTTCATTTTTTCATAAGTCATTCCAATGAATTGCTCCAGCTGGGGAGAGACTTTGTCAGCAGTAATGGCTTCAACTTGTTCGTTCACTACATCCACCGAAGTACCTGAATTTTTACGCACATAGGTGTATAAAAAATTATTTAACCAAATATCATTTTTAAACTGTGGCTCATTTGATGCCGAGCGCACGGCAACAAACCTGATATGAGAGTTTTGCGGAGGATTTGCTGCTACACCCGTTACCTTAAATGCCACTTTGGTATTGCCTATCAAAACCGTTTTACCTATAGGATCTTGCTCAGCAAAATATTTCTTTGCAACAGATTCTGTAATTACAATACTATTGGGTTCTTTAAGTACAGTACCTGCATCTCCTTTGATCAATCCGTAACTGAAGAATTCAAAAAAGTTTGAGTCGGCATTGATAAAATCCTTTTCAATAAAAGATTCTTCTTCAAAACGCACAATAAGTTCGCCTGTAGTTTGTACTCGCGTAAATGATTCAATGCCCGGAATTTCGGTCAGCATGGCAGGGCCTAGTGGCGGAGAAGTAGTAAAGGTATTGATGTCCTGTCCGGCAATTCTTCCATGCAATGTCAGTCGATAAACATCCTCTGAATTTTTGTGAAAACGATCATAACTAAGTTCATCTGCTATATAAAGGGTTATCAGCAAGCACGAAGCAATACCGATGGTAAGCCCCAAAATATTAATGAAGGAATAAAACTTGTGCTTCAGAATATTTCTGAATGCTACTTTAAAATAATTTTTTAACATATTCTTTGTTGTTTGATACTTAGACGCTAAATAATTCTATGATGTTACTCGTCCCGTAAGGTATTTACAGGATTAATTGATGCCGCCTTGAAAACCTTGGCTCCAACAGTAAATGCAGAAATACCAAACATCATCAAAACCGAAATAAGGAATGTAAGTGACGAAGCGGGTTGGTAATAATCCCAAATGGTGTTCATCAATGCATCTACGGTATAGTAACCGCCTAAGCAACCTAATAGTGAGGCTATGCTGAGGATCACAAAAAACTCCACATTAATTTTTCTGGCAATATGAGGTACTGAAGCACCAAGCACTTTACGGACGCCAATTTCCTTCATCTTCTTAATGATATTAAGCGAAACCAGTGTAAAGAGCCCCGTAGCCGAAAGCATCATCGCTACAATGCCGAGAAACACAAACATCTTCACAATGTTATTATTAATCATAGTGGCTTCCGCAAGGCCTCTGTCCATATACCAGCCATTATAAACTTTATTAGGAAAAAGTTTTTTCCACTCTGCTTCCATATAGGCATTTACCTCCTTCAACCTGGATGGTTCTGCATTCACCAAAACCATCCTATGCTTTTCAGGATTGGCATAGCGCAACATCATGGGTTCCATCTTTTCCCATAGTCCATTTGTATAAACATCGCCAATTAGACCTACTACAAATAATTTTACGGTATCCATCCATACAATCTCTTTGCCGATGGGCGCAGTCCATCCAAATTTTCTGGCGAGTGTTTCTGTTACAATAACTGCTTCTCTCCTATCGTTTTCAGAATCTTTATTAAAATTACGACCCTCTAACAATTTAATCTCCATGATTTCCAGGTAATCCTCACTTACGTTGAGTATATCAACCTCAATCTCATTTTCTTCGTGCTTTATGGGATCGTTATAGCGGCTGGAAAATAAATGGTGTTCGGTACTCGCAACTAAATTGATATTCGTATTTTCAGTTAATGCATTTTTATAGGTCTCAACTTCTGATTGATTAACCAGGAATGCCGATACGATCTGCTTATGATTAAAGCCCAAATCAAACTCTCGTTGATATTTTGCATTCTGTACAAAGGCAATGCTTGCCACCAAAGCTAATAGCGAGATGGTATATTGCAGGGTAAGTAATACGCGGGTAAAACCATTAGTACCACCAAATTTTAACTTTCCTTTAAGGATACTTACCGGCTCAAATTTGCTGATGTAAAAGGCAGGATAAGCACCGGCTACCAAACCTGTAAATATCAGCACCGCAAAAAGAAACAGGAAGAAATCCCAATTGCTTACATAATTGGTTTCCAGCTTCACAAACTCCCAAAGTTGATTATAGGCGGGGGCAAGTATTTCTGCTAATGCCATTCCCAATAAAAGTGCTACAAGACAAACAATCATATTCTCTCCAATAAACTGGGTTATCAATTGCTTGCGTTGGCTGCCCATTACTTTGCGAATACCAATTTCTTTCAACCTGCGCGAGGAGACTGCAATAGCAGTATTGG
>CAZVFM010000178.1:0-5976 GCA_964626095.1 uncultured Roseivirgaceae bacterium
CCGCGCAATACGTGCAGGATCAAAACCTGGGTAAGATCATGCGCATCGCCACATTGCTCGCCATACTTATCGGCTCACTCGGACTTTATGCTTTGGCTTCTCTTGCGGTTCAGGCCCGCATCAAAGAAATCAGTATCCGCAAAGTATTTGGAGCGTCACAAAAATCGTTGATGCTACTATTATCCAGCGGCTATGTTTTCCTGGTGCTGATTTGCCTGCTGATTTCCGTACCACTTACCTGGTATTTGATGAGTAACTGGTTACAGTCATTTGAGTATAAAATTGATATCAGCTGGGATGTATTTCTTTTATCCGGAATAATGGCACTGCTTATTGCCTTGGTGGTGATCAGTTACCAGATCATCCGCAGTTCTTTGGTCTCACCGGCTGATACTTTGAAATATGAATAGCGTGTATTGAATCTTGATATTGGTGCTAAAGAGAATATATAAGTACTTAAAATTAGCTGTCGTTTAATCCAATGCAGCTACACCAGGCAACACTTTTCCTTCAAAGTACTCGAGCAGCGCCCCTCCTCCGGTAGATACATAACTCACTTTATCAGCATAACCCAATTGGTTTACTGCTGCAGCTGAGTCACCACCTCCAATTAAGGAGAAGGCTCCATTTGCTGTGGCTGTCACTACCGCATCAGCTATGGCCTTGGTGCCATTTGCAAATTCACTCATTTCAAACACACCCATAGGACCGTTCCATAAAACAGTTTTTGAGTTCTTTACAATTTCTGTAAATACTACTCTCGCTTGTGGGCCTATATCCAGACCCATCCAACCATGGGGTATGGAGGTGTTGAGTGCAATGTCGGTATTTGCCGAATTATCGAATTTATCAGCAATTACAGAATCCATAGGCAGTTGTAAATCCACGCCCTTCTCTTTGGCTTTGCTGATAAGTGATTTGGCGAGATCGAGTTTATCTTCTTCTACTAATGAATTGCCAACGTTTCCACCCAAGGCTTTGAAGAAAGTATAGGCCATGCCACCACCAATGATAAGGTGATCTACGCTGTCCAGCAGGCGTTCAATAATTAAGAGCTTATCAGAAATTTTTGCTCCGCCCATAATGGCCGTGAATGGTTGCTGTGCATTCTCCATAACCTTCTGTGCATTCTCCAGTTCGGCAGCCATTACTAACCCCGCACATTTTTCTTTAAAAAATTTAGCAACAATAGTGGTAGAAGCATGGGCGCGATGTGCCGTACCGAAGGCATCGTTAACATAAACATCTCCATGCTTGGATAATAGCGATGCAAAAGTTTCATCACCTTTTTCTTCCTGCTTGTAGAAACGCAGGTTTTCCAAAATTAAAATTTCACCAGACTTTAGTGAGGCCGATTGATTGAATGCATTTTCGCTAATGCAATCGTCTGCAAACTTTACTTCCACACCGAGTAGGGCATAGGCTGTGCTGAGGGTATGCTTTAAGGAATATTTTTCTTCAGGTCCATCCTTCGGTCTCCCCAGATGCGACATCAGTATGCAACTTCCACCATCAGCCAATATTTTTCTTATGGTAGGTACTGTAGCACGAATGCGATTATCATCAGTTACAGCAAAGCTTTGTTTATCGAGAGGCACATTAAAATCTACCCGAATAAGTGCTCGTTTATTTTTAAAGTTGATGTCGTTAATGGTTTTCATAGTAAAAGTATTTCTAATTAAAAATTGATTCGATTCATAATATTATTTTTTATGGCCACTGCATTACCCTTCGTTTTTTTGATGATGTAATCGTTTGCTGTTAGTAGCGCATGACAATCCTTTAACGCATCATCGGAAAGATGGGAGTCTTCAAATACAATCATTCCAGGTTGCGTGTTGGCAATATCCATCATTTTAATGATCTCTACATCAAAACCTTCGGCATCAATTTGCAATAAGTCAATTTTTCTGATGTTATATTTTGAGATCAATGTTTGCGGGCTGATGGCTGTTATTTTTTCTTCGTTGATAAAGTCTTCCTTTCGATTAGGTAAGTCAATGCCTTCTTTTGCCGCACTACGGGCTACATGCCCACTGTTTATGGCTTCTTCCAGCGCACTTTTATCAAAGCTGCTAAGTCCCGTAGCCCATCGTGCTTTACTGAAAGCGATGTTATACATGCTACGTTGCCCGTCTTTATAATCCAAGGCAGCATTTAGTGTAAATATTTTACTGTTGTTTGTATGGAGCTTGCTTAAGAAGGTATCGTGCACATATTTTTGAGGCTCCAGCAAAACACCACTCCAATGATCTCTCTTGATAAACTTCACAATCGGATCGTGATTGAAACCATCGTTAGCGCCTATTTGTATTACGCTGAGTCGGGGTGTACTTCTTGAATACTTATCAATTATTTCCGCAAGCGAGCCCTTTGCAGGTTTATATAGGTATTTGTAAAACCCAATGTACAACGGATGGTCAGAGGCGCATAGATTAAAAATGAAATTTTTATAAATGTTTTTTAAGCTATGCTTCAATCTTAAAACGGCCATAAAGTAATTTTAATCGCCAAAACTAATACCTAAGCCTTTTGCAGCTTTAACCAGGAAAGAATTTTTATCTACATAGTTGTACTTACTGGTGGCCTCTTCAAGCGCAACATCAATGAACTGGTTGTTTATAAATGAAGCCATACGACCAAACTTTTTCTCAAGAACCATTTCAAATGCTTTAACTCCGAAAACTGAGGCCAATACACGATCAAAGGCAACTGGTGTTCCTCCTCGTTGTACATGACCTAATACGGTTTCTCTTATATCTACTTTGCAACCCGCTGCTTTAAGTTGATGGGAAAGTTCAAAGGCCACACCGCCCAATCGCACATGTTGAGAACCTTCTTCACCTTTACGTGCAGTAATGCTTCCTTTTTTTGACTTGGCACCTTCGGCTACTACAATATTAACAAACCCACGCCCTCCTTTGTATCTTGATTCAATACGTTTTACCAGTTTGTTAATATCATATGGTATTTCCGGTATTAAACATATCTCTGCTCCACCGGCAATGGCAGTATGTAGTGCAATCCATCCGGCATCTCGGCCCATTACTTCCATTATTATACATCGATGATGACTCTCGGCAGTGGTAACCAGCTTATCGAAACTGTCGGTAGCTATTTGAACTGCAGTTTGAAAACCGAAAGTCAGGTCGGTAGCAGATAAATCGTTATCTATTGTTTTAGGTACGCCAATAATTGGTACACCTTTTTTAAATAATGCTTGTGAAATTTTTTGTGACCCATCTCCGCCTATATTGATGAGGGCATCAAACCCCAATGCTTTAATTTTTTTGACAAGCTCATCACTACGATCAACCAAAGTAATTTTGCCGTCTTTTCCTTTAACAGGAAACTCAAGCGGATTTCCTTTATTGGTTGTCATTAATATGGTGCCCCCCTTTACATGTATGCCTGCGGTTTTGGCTTTTGTAAGCTTAATAATTTCTGGAGGTTCATGTAACACTCCGTTAAATGCCTCCATACTTCCATATACTTCCCAATCCTTCTCTAACTTGGCCCGCTTATAAATTCCCCTGATCACCGCATTCAATCCCGGGCAATCTCCTCCTCCGGTGAGTATGAGTAGTTTTTTCATTTGCTAGTTCGTTATTCGTTTTTCGATAAATGTAACATCATTACTTTTTCCTAAGTCTTACTACTTACATCTTATTACTCCTCTCTACCGAAGCTCTTTTTAATCTATCGTTGATTGCCCGTCCTAATCCAACATCAGGAACTTGCTCTGCTAATATCATTTTTACTGGCATGGCATCTAGTTCACGTAAAGAGGCAAACAATTTTTGTGCGGCTTCATGTAGGTCTGCTTTTCTTGATAATTGTATCTGGCGCGAGGGCTCCAGTTCATCAAAGGTTTTACTGAAACTTAAAATGGCTACTTCACGCGGATCAACATGTTGCAACCATTCTTCAATATTTCCCAATACCATCTTTTTATCCGGAGCATAATGACTACTTAACTGTCCAGGAGTTAAAACTTTTTCATTCGTTTGAATCATTAATGTGGCAGACTGGCCTGCTGTTTCTTCAATGGCCTCCTTACTTATTCCCCCCAATCGATAAATGCAAAGCGCGTTATTTTCTATTCCTACTATGGTCGATTCAATCCCCACATGGCAGGCACCTCCGTTTAGAATGTAGGGAATGTGTTTACCCAATTGTGCCTCTACATGCAGCGCGGTAGTTGGACTAATGTAGCCAAAAGGATTTGCACTTGGTGCAGCCAAAGGGAAGTCAATACTATTGAGTAGTTCAAGTGTTAGCGGATGTGCGGGTACTCTTATGGCTACATGGGGTAATCCTGAGGTTACCAAGTCAGTAATAGTTTGTTTTTTAGGTAAGAGTACGGTGAGTGGACCTGGCCAGAATTTCTCAGCCAATTTTCTTAGCAACGGATTAAAATCCAATACAAATTTTTCAGCAACTTGTATGGATGCAACATGTACAATCAGCGGATCGAATGTAGGCCGATTTTTGACTTCAAATATCCTGGTTACTGCTACGGTGCTCAAGGCGTTTCCAGCAAGTCCATAAACGGTTTCTGTAGGTACGGCCACCAATTGATTATCGGCAAGCAGGGCTGCAGCTTTTTTGATATCGGTACCTGTTTGAGCCATATTCAAAACTACAATTTATTGTGGGCTAAAAAATATTCCTTTAAGCGGAAATAATGGACTATAATTGCTTGATTTCCATACCATTTTTATAATTTAAAATTTAAACTAAATATGAAATTATGAGTAATAAAACGAGGTCATTGTTAAAGGGGCTTGCGGTCTTGCTTGTGCTTTTGGCTGTATTGATGGAAATGCAATGGTTGAGTATTCCTGCCATTGTAGCCTATAAATTATGGCTTGTGGTAGCCGCATTTGGCATTTTATTGATTAGTTCCAGGTAATCTGGAACAATATTTGACTATCATTGTTATTATTATGTGTGCAAACTTCGGTAGGTACACTTTCATGATTTACAGTTTGATCGAGGGTCCCGCTTGCAGGCGGGACTCTTATTTTATGGGCATTTTTGCCAGCATCCTCAGTATAGAACTTTTATATCCGCAAAGGGGGGAAATTTGCTCAAGTTCTACCCAGCGTATACCCTTAACTTCTTCATTATCAATTAATGGGATGCTTTCATCGGCCCGCAACAGAAGACGTATATCGTAATGATCATGTGCAGGCATATCGGCTCTTTTCGGAATAGGGTGGATGTCAAGATCAAAAATGTCATGAATAATGAGTTGCACTTCCGATACTCCGGTTTCTTCTGCTACTTCCTTTAACGCTACCCGTAAAATGTTCTCATCGCCATCTGCATGTCCTCCGGGTTGTAGCCATCGGTCAAGTTTTTTATGATGGATAAGTAATGCCTTATTAAGTTCAGCATTAACTATCCAGGCAGAGCAAGTAATGTGCCCGGGTAAATGCCAGCGCTGGTAGGCATCCTCGTCTTGAAGCAGGGATAAAAAAGAATCGCGGAAGTTAATTTCTTCCGCGAAGCTTGTTGTGTAGTTTTTTAAGCCCTTTACAAGACCGGTCCGGTCGACTGGCAAACTCATTCAATAATTATATTTACTTTATTGATCCTGCTTTCAATAAGTTTATCGGTTGCTACGCCAGCACCAATGTTATTTTTATCGCCTTTCTCTACTAGCATGTAATAACTAATACTCTTCAGATTTTTGAATTTCGCTATTCCTTTTTTATCAGTGTACTGTGTTTCACCCACCTGGTTAGTTTCATTGCGATAGTCTTCCTCGTTTTCAAATAATTTTACCGAAGCACCTTCTTCAGTATTACCTAATTCATTTCTAATAGTAACGTGTAACTGGGTTGCGATTAGTTGATACGCCTGGATATAGATGCTGCTTATTAAGACAATTGCCAGGATTTTTACTAAATTTTTCATAGTGATAAATAATTTTAATGAAGTACTTTATTGTTTGCTATAGTAGAGCTT
>CAZVFM010000179.1:0-5895 GCA_964626095.1 uncultured Roseivirgaceae bacterium
ATTGCTTCGGGCTTTCTATTATCGGAGAGAGAAACTTTGTAGTTTATTTCAAACTTTTGATCAAATCTTCATTCAATTTGATATAACCAAAATCGCTTGGAGCTTTTTTGGCAAGTTCTAAGGATTGCTTTGCAGTGGCCTCAGCACCTTTCTTGTCTCCTAAAGCCTGTTGTACCTGTGCCTTGAAGTAAACATTCCAGAACTGCTGTGAATTATTACCTACTGCAAGATATTCGTTTACCCAATTCAATGCCTGGTTAAGGTCGCGTTTGGTATCAAAATAGTAACGGGCTGCTGTCATTAAATTGCCCGGATTAACTTTGGTATTGGCTTCTATGGCTTTCATTACTTTTTCATCGTAATCAACTTCAAAGCCTAATTTTACAGATACAGTTGACCATGCCAATTCGATGTTTGCTTTGGTATTATCAGAAGAAATATCACTGATGTTGACCGTAAAAGTTTCAATGGCATTATTAAGGGTTACCGGCTTTACTTTTACCCTTACAGCATCTTTGGCCTGATCGTAATTGGCCATGTTTCCACCTATAGAGGGATCGCTATAAAGAATGATGGTCCACTCATTTGCATCAGGAATTGACAAAATCATGTATTCACCCTTAGCCACTGTGCTGCCGCCAACTTTGACGTCATCACTAAAAGTAACTTTAGTACCACTGTTGGCACCGGTTCTCCAAAGCGCTCCGTAAGGAACCAGGAAATCTGAACCTGCACCATAGATTTTCCTGCCCTTAACAGAGGGTCTGGCATAATCAACCTTTACATCTGTAAGTCCCACTGTAGTACTCACGCTGGCAGTTGCACTGGCTTGGGGAGTTCTGATCTGAGCTATAGCCGATGTACAGGCAAAGGCAATAAACAGCGTCAAAAAGGTGTATACTTTGTTTTTCATATGTTGTTAATTTAGTTTAATGTTAGGGCGGTAAAAATAGGAATTCTTTTGGTCCTTTCACTTGAAAATTGATAAATGATGAAGCTTTCCAGGGACTTTTATACGCAAAAAAATGTAACCGCAATAGCTAAGGATTTGCTTGGTAAGGTAATTGTCTGCAAGGCTGAGGCTAAACTGAGTTCAGGAATTATTGTTGAGACGGAAGCTTACTCGTTTAAGGAAAGGGGCTGTCATGCCTACAATAACAAACGCACAGCAAGAAATGAAATCATGTTTGGTGATGGAGGCTTTGCTTATGTATATCTGTGTTATGGTATTCATCATCTTTTTAATGTGGTAACCAATCGGTCCGGATGTGCTGAAGCTGTGTTGGTTCGTGCCATAGAACCCCTGCAAGGAATTGAAGGCATGTTGAGTAGGAGAGGAATGAGTAAAGTTAAGCACAGCCTGAGTTCTGGCCCCGGAAAACTCACACAAGCTTTGGGAATAGATATCGCTTACAATGCGCTTGATCTCTTGGGTAATAAATTATGGATTGAGGACAGTGGGATTAACTACACAAGAAAACAAATTCAATCCAGCGAAAGAATTGGTATTGATTATGCTGGATCTGATGCAAGATTAAAATGGAGGTTTACCGTAAAAGACAGCCCTTGGTTGAGCAGGGTATAGGTCATTTGGATAAATTCCTCATTTTTGCCTTTTCGCTATGCAAATGAAACGATTAATATCTTTACTTTGGTTCATTAATATTATAATTCCTCTTCAAGCGCAGCTATTCAATTCTGAATCCTTGAAGGCCATCAGCAGTAGTTATGATGAACAGAGCCCGGTACTCAGCCCCGATGGACGCAGTTTATATTTTACCAGGGCTCACCATCCTGATAATGTAGGCGGCAAGAAAGACCCCGGTGATGTTTGGTTCAGTACGCTGCAAGCAGATAATACCTGGTCTGCGCCCCAGCACGCAGGTGCAACAATTAATAACCGCCAATACAATGCGGTGGCTGGTTTTTCAGCTGATGGTAGCTTGATGTATTTGCACAATCACTACAGTAAAACTACTGATGCTGCCCGTACCCAGGGTATTTCATTCGCTAAGAAAACAACAAATGGTTGGTCTGTTCCTGAGAATATTACTATCCCGTATTTCATTAATCGTTCGGCCATACAGAGTGGAAGCATTTCTGAGAGTGGCAAGTATTTTATTTTTTCTGCGGATTCTTACGGAACATTGGGCACAGAAGATTTGTACGTATGTGTTAATCAAAATGGAAGATGGTCAGAACCACGTAATCTTGGGGTCATCATTAACTCCGCATTCCAGGAACTGAGTCCGTACCTCGCGGCCGATGACAAGACCTTGTATTTTAGTACTAACGGGCGTGGTGGTAAAGGAAGCTTTGATGTATTCAGCAGTACGAGACTGGATGATAGCTGGACGAACTGGAGCAACCCGCAAAATTTGGGAGAGGTAAATACAGAGGGGAGGGAATTGTTTTTCAGATTGGATAAAGAAGCTGCGTTTGCTTTTTATACAAGCACGCTGAATAGCGATGGGTATGGCGATATAAAATTGTGGGTGCCAGAACTTGCTATTGCCATTGAAGAAGTAACTGAAGAAGAAATAAAAGAGAGCTACACTGTGCCTGTTGATCCGCTTATTGTAGAAAACAGGGATACAGATACTGCACTTGCAGTTACGGTAGAACAGGTCAAAACCTTATTGCTTACAGGTCATGTAAAAGATGAGAGTAAACAAATACCTGTACAGGCGAATATAAGGGTAAAGGGAAAAACGGAAAATTATCTTATTCAATCTGATACTACAGGTTATTTTGAATTAGCTGTTGATATTCAGGATGTTTACGAGTTTACCTTAAGTGCTGTTGGATATGTGAGTAAGTCGGAACGAGTAGAAAGGAGGGGAGAAAATCTCCAAAGTGGTTTAACATTTTTCCTGGTACCGGTTGCCGTGGGTACATTGGTTAACCTTAAGAATGTGCTTTTTGAACGTGGCAAACCCAATCTATTGCCGGATTCCTTTCCTGAGTTGGATTTGGTAGCACAATTTTTACTGGAAAACCCGGAAGTTGAAATTGAGTTGGCCGGGCATACCGATAACAGAGGTACACAAAATGCCTTGATGCGATTGTCGAATGAGCGCGTTCAAGTGGTTAAGGATTATCTTGTAGAAAGAGGAGTTGACGCCAGGCGAATTAGCGGTAAAGGTTATGGGGGCACCCGACCCATTACTGATAATTATGCTGAAGTAAGCAGACAATTGAATCGCAGGGTAGAGTTTACTATTGTAAAGAAATGACTTAATCAGGAACTGATTACTTGAGCAATCTTTACATTCTTATTTCGCAAATCTAGTCCGCCCTCTAGTATTGATTTTAAATTGGCGAGATAGAAGGTCCAGCCCACGGAGCAGCCCACATAAAAATTCACCTGAGATTTTTCATCTGTTGGAATTTCCTCCTGCTGCAACTCAACAATATTTTCGCCTGCTTCCGTTTTGATTACCACGCTAACTATACCAGCTTTACCAAAGCTGAACTTCAGAAAATCCTTTCCATTTAATTCAATAATTTTTCCTCTTTCTGCCACTTCATCGCTCCAACCATGCCACATCCATACATAGGTATCTTCTGTTGAAATTGTGGATGAAGAAGGTCTGGGGCTTCCATCAGCTCCGGAAAATTCAGCTTTTCGCAGAAACCATTTTTCCAATTGTTCCTGACTTGTCCATGAATTGTAAATGTCTTCAATACTTGCATTGATAGGTATCCTTAAATTGAAGCGGGTCCAGTTGTGCTTTTCCATAATGCTTACAATTAATTTTCGCTACTGTGAGATTTCTCAGTATTAATGTAATAACTCAATGCTTTGCTCGGACACTTTTTTATTTGTTCTATAATTTGTGTTGTGCCGGCTCCTTTTTCATCAATCCATGGCCTTCTTCTGGGATCAAATACTTTCGGCAATCCTTTAAAACAAATTCCAGAGTGCGAACAAATACCTGGTTTCCATACAATGGTAACTTCGCCATTGTTGTATTCTTTAGTAATTTTTTTCTCCATACTTAAATCTAAAGTATTTTTTTATTAATCTCTCACTTGACCTGTAAATACACTGATCTTATCATTAACCGGATTCCCTGATGATCTTCGAAATGATACGAGCTGACCAGTATGTGAAATGCAATCTGCTATTTGTCCGTTAATAAGGTACCAGAATGGAAAACTTTGCGCATTATTTCCACGGCCAAAAGTTATCAATAGCTTGCTCATCTCATCGTCTGTAAAGCTCTTTAACTGATCGCTGGCAGCTTTCAAATTGCCGAGGGTTTCTCTGCGCAATTCAGCATAGTTTTTAGGTTTTTCCGGGACTTCCTGTGTTTGCATTACCACATTGCGAATATGAACAGACATATCATAAATATGGCTGAGGGTTTCTTCTGTACTTCTTGCCTCCTTAGAAGGTTTAAATGCCAGGTCTTCTTCTCGTAAACCTTCACTGGCCCAGTAATACCTGAATCCGAGCCCGTCAATCATGCGCGAAACAACATTTGCAGCTGTGTATTGCTCAGGTGCTGTTGGTATTTCTCGATAAGGTAAGACCTTGTCTTGTGCAAGAATAAACTGGCTAAAACCAAAAAGAATCAAGTATAAAATTGTTTTCATAATCATATGGCAGTATTTAGATCATAGTAGTTATAATCACCTCAAATTATCCTCAAACAATTTTAATATTCTTCTGTACTCGTCCGTCCAGCTGCTGGGCTCTACAAAACCGTGATCTTCCAATGGATAAACTGCAAACTCCCAGTTTTCTTTTTCCAGTTCTATTAATCTTTGTGCGAGGCGTACTACATCCTGAAAATGCACATTGGTATCGATGATGCCATGACAAATGAGCAAAGCACCTTTTAAACCTTCGGCATAATAGATAGGAGAGCTCTTGCGATAGGCAATGCTGTCTTCTACAGGTGTATTTAAAATGTTACTGGTATACCCATGATTATAATGTGCCCAGTCGGTTACGGAGCGCAAGGCTGCACCTGCAGCAAATACATCGGGTTCGGTAAACATGGCCATGAGCGTGATGAAGCCGCCATAAGAACCACCATATAAACCAATTCTTTTTGGATCAACACCATGTTCTTTTACCAGGTAAGCAGCACCATCTACATGATCGCTCAAATCTTTGCCACCCATGTGGCGATAAATACCGGTGCGGCAATCGCGACCGTAACCTGCACTGCCGCGATAATCGATATCCAAAACCGTATAACCCAAATCGGTTAATAAATTATGAAACATGTACTCGCGGAAATAAGAACTCCACCACTTGTGTGCATTTTGCAGATAACCTGCACCATGCACAAAGATTACTGCCGCTCCGTTTTTCTTTGAGGCTTCCGGTTTATAAATGCGTGCGTAAACATCCACACCATCGCTGGCTTTAAATGTGGTTATTTCAGCTTCTCTCCAGGGATAGGCATTGAATTCCTCTCTTGTTGATTTTGTAATTTGTATGCGTGAAGTCTTTTTACTTTTCAAGGGATTATCTACAATGAATAGCTCTGTTGGTTTGTTGCTTGTAGAGTACATTACTGCAATTTTGCTTTCATCTGGACTAAATGATCCGCTGTGCCCGCCAACTTCAGGTGTAATAGCAACAGGTGTTCCGCCTTCCAATGGTAAATAATAAATCCTTCTTTCGCCAGGGTGATTGATGTTGGCTTCGAAGTACCAATACTTTTTGTCCTTACTTATTTCCGGTCTGTAGACTTCATAGCTTCCGGATGTCAATGCTTTTTTATTTTTGCTGTTTACATCAAGGGTGTACAAATGCGAATAGCCTGTTGCTTCCGACTGGAAATAAATACGTTTGTTATCCGGCATAAAGCCAAGTAAATCTCCACCGAATGTCCAGCCGATGCCGGGTCCGGCAATCCAGGCTTCATCATGCTG